>JBDKHK010000022.1:0-27673 GCA_039797705.1 Bacteroidota bacterium | reverse complement strand
TTTCTGGCTCTACCGTATAGTCCCAAACAGGATTAGGTAATACTACTTGAATAACATCGTGTGGTTTAATTTTATAATTCGACTTAACCGGTTTTCCGTTTACTAAAATGCTTTGCGATTCTGTGGCGTTTTGTATTTTATTTCTGGAAATAGAAGGAATAACATCCGTCAGGTATTTATCAATGCGAACAGGCTCTTTACCTTTGTCTATTACAAAGCGATAATGCTCATAAAGTTCGTCTTCTTCTTGTTCTGTATTTACCGTTGATTCATTCACGGTGCAAAGGTACAATTATTCAATCTTATTTTACACGAAGATCTAAAGAAGAAAAGTATCTCTAACTATATTAATTTTGCAGCAAAAACAGCAGAAAATTTATCTAATAAGACTTGTTTTACTTCTTCCATTTTTAATTCATCCTTCTGAATTTTTAATTCTGAAACCAGGCTGGTTACACCTTTGTCTGTAAAGCCACAAGGATTAATATAATTGAAATAATTCAAATCTACGTTTACATTTAAGGCGAAACCATGCATGGTTATCCAGCGGGAAGTTTTAACACCAAAAGCTGCAATTTTTTTAGGCAGATGATCATTTTTCGAGTGAACCCAAACACCGGTGGCATCTTCTATCCGATAACCTTCTATTCCGTAATGCGCTATCGTTTGTATCATTACTTCTTCCAACATTCGCATATAGAGTTTTATATCGGATGAAAAATATTCTAAATCAATAATTGGATAGCCAGTTATTTGACCGAGACCATGAAATGTAACATCACCACCTCTATTGGTATGAAAAACATCTATCTGATGTTCTTTTAAAAATGCTTCGGATATTAATATATTTTGTTCTTTTGCTGCTTTGCCTAACGTAATGACAGGCTCGTGTTCGCACAAATACAGATAATGCGCATTATTGTTAGATATTTCTAATTTTTTGCGTTCTAATAGTTCATTAAATTTAGCTGTCTGAATCTCTAAAGCATCAGCATACTTTATTCGCTCTAAATCAACAATTGTTATTTTTTGCATAGAGATAAATGATTTAAATTACATTTACCACATTATAATTAGTAAGAATGTTCTGCTAATTTATTTTTCAATTTATTGATTACATTGATTTCAACAGCATCTACTCCTTTTAGCACAGCAAGATAATAGGAAACCCAATCGGTAAGATGAATTAAATAAATGCTTCTGATGATGTCGTGATCTCCTTTGGAATAAATTTCTATTACATCGCCTGCGTATTGGCTCACGACTTCTTTGGTAAATTCCATGCGTTCTTGATTGCGCTCGAAATCATTATTATTTCGTAAAAAAATAACGGCAATATTTTCATTTTTTTCTCGCCATCCTACCAATTCATTGTGGTTCATTTCGGGCACTACATGGTGCCAACATAACATCTTTGAATTTTCATTTATTTGTTGACGGAAGCGAATACATACGCCTTCAAATTTTGCATCTGAATAAATAACCGGCGTTTTACCGTTTAATCTTTCTGCAATTTTTTTTGCTTTTTCTTTGATGCTTTCTTCCTCGGTTTCTACTAGTTCTATTGAACTTTGTAAATATTGTTTAAAGCCGTCTTCTAGCAAATTTTGTTTGTGTAAAATATAAAGCAATTGGACAAAGGATTGACCAAAAGCTGCTCTTGGTGGAGAGCCTCCGTCTATCAATACATAATCAATATCATTGGTTTCGGCATATTGTTGCACTAAACCACCGGAAGTAATGCAGATAATTTGTGCATTTTGTTGAAATGCTTGCATTAACGCTGATAACGTTTCTTCGGTGCCACCTGAATACGATGAAATAATAACTAATGTATTTTCATTTACAAAAGCAGGTATTTGATATTCTTTATTAACAATAATGGGAACAGAAATGTCATCTCGCAACACATTGGATAAAATAGTACCACCAATGCCAGAACCACCTAATCCAGATATTAAAATATTTCTAATTGGAAATTTTGGTTTGCCAATTTTAGATTTCTCTCCTATTTCAATTGCTCTTTTTAATTGTGCGGGAAATGCTTGTATTAATTCGTCCATTTGCATATTTATAAAAATTATTGCGTAAAAAAACAAAAAAAAACGGACAAAACATAGAAATAGATGAGCGATTAACAATATACTATTTATGTTTTATGGGCAAAGGTGCATTTTTAGTAAATGACTAAAAACTAATAACTAAAAATAATATCTTTGTTTGGTGCAAAAGACATCAAAAATAGGTGCCGATGGGGAGGCTTTGGCTAAAAGTTTTTTGGAAGAAAAAGGGTATGAAGTTATTGCTATGAACTGGCGGCATAAACGCTCAGAAGTGGATATTATTGCCAAAGACAAAAAAGTAATTGTTTTTGTAGAAGTAAAAACCAGAAATAATACAGCTTATGGCCATCCTGAAGAATTTGTAAACAAAAATAAAATAAAAAAACTCCGAGAAGCTGCCGATGCTTTTATAGAACAAACGGATTGGAAAGGGGAACTGCGATTTGATATTATTGCGATAGAAAAAATTAATAATATTGAGCATTTTGAAGATGCATTTTATTGATTTTATATTATTAATTCAATTTTAAATATAAATTTAAGGCGAAGCAAATTCCTGAAGTGCATTTAATCTTTTTTCTATAGTATTTTCCCAATATTTTTGTTGCGGTTTATTGATGCCATGATTGGTTTTTTTATCATAATTATCTTGTTCTTTGCTCCATTGGTCTAGTACCTGATCGCTAATTACTCGAATTTTATTCAAATCAGCTCTTGAAAAAATATTCTCTTTTAATGCTTTTCTCAATGTACGTGCATATAATTCAGTAATGTCAAAATGTAATTGTTCATGTTTTAATACCTCTTCATTTTCAGTATGTATTTTAGTCCAAGAGGCTTTGGGGAAAAATTTAGAAGTTACTGTCCAACTGATTTTATCTCCTTTGGTAGAGTAATTGAACTCAACAGAAGTGGCTGCCATGGCTACTTCATCTGCGTTGGGATAAGCAGTTCCCTGAAAATCTACCCATTGTAATTTTCTATTTTCCGACCAAGTAAAAAAAGTTTTGTACGCTATATCTCCTGAAGGTGGCAATGCAGGAGCAGAAAGAGATAAATAAGAAATCAAAACAAAAAAATACCACTTCATATAGTTCATAACGCAAATACTATACCTTAAATTACAAAATTACTGTTAAGAAAGCTGAATCAGTAAAAATTGTTTATGATATACATCAAAAGTAGCTATCAATTCATCCATAAAAGCATCACCATATTTTATATAATACGCTGAAAAATTCTCTACTCGTTCTTGCAATGAATTTTCAGGAAATAATTGTGTCTTAATTTTTTCCATTTGATTTAAGGATGTTTCATTTTTTTGTTTCAATGATTTCATTAATCTTTTTTGTAAACTATCTACACTTTGAAGTGCTTTTTGCATCTCTGCTCCTACTGTATTTATTAGGCTTGCATCAATTTCTTTTGTAAGTTGTTGTAGATTTACAAATGTATTTTCTATTGCTTGTTTATACACGGAAACATCCAAATCTTCTTTTGTATTTTGAGTAATAAAATGTTTCTTCAAAGTATCTATCGTATTAAAAAAATCTATTATAGTCAAATTTAATTTATCTATTTTTTGAACGATAGAAGTGTTCATCAATAATGCAGAATTACGTAAAATTAATTGTGGAAAATTTATTTGATGATAATGAAACAAAGTTTTTAATTGCAACCAATAACTCAACTCTCCACCACCGCCAATATAGGCTAAAGACGGCAAAGTTTTTTGTTGATACAAGGGACGCAAAATTACATTTGGTGAAAAATGTTCGGGATGATTATTTAATTCAGTTAAAATTTCTTCTTTAGAAAAAGTAAAATTAGTGTTCAGTACTTCATATTTATCAGTAGAAGCATTGTAGATTATTCGTTCTCTACTATTTTTACTTAAATAAAATAAATTTATTTCTCGTGGAAATGCTTGTTGTTTATATCCCAAAAATTCTAATTGCTTATTTTGCTCTGCCACTAATTTAAAGGCAGATTGATTTTCTAATTCATCTTGCATGTTTGACAAGAATTGTCTTTTAAGCAACCCATCATTTCCATCTATCACCACTAATCCATGTTTGCCAAACAGGGCATTCATCAAATATCTTGACGCATCGGATAAAGTAGTTTGTTGATAAGCATTTTCAAAAATTTGCAGCAGCGATGTTGCGTGCGCACTATCGCCTAAAATAACCTTCAACTCCTCTATAACAATAGCGATGCTTTTTGGAGAATAGTTTCCTGTGGCACCACCTTGTTTATCTGTCCATTCTATTTTTTTATTAAATAAATAAATATGGTTAATTTCTTCAAAATCGTGGTCCTCGCTGCCCATCCAATACACGGGCACAAAATGATACGATGGATATTTATTTTTTAATTGATTGCAAGTAGCAATTGTTTGAGCAATTTTATAAATCAAATACAATGGACCTCCAAAAATATTTAATTGATGTGCCGTTACCATACAAAAAGTATTTGTTGATTGGAACGATTGAATGTTCTCTTTTACATTTTGCGAAACGTTGGAAAGTACTTGATATTGCTGGGTGATTGCTTTCACTAAAACAGTTCTATCAATCAATTCATTTTTTTTATCTTCAATAATTTGCCCTATTGCTTCGATAGAAATAGGATATTGGTAAAATGGTTTTATTGATTTTTCTTCTAAAAGATAATCCAAAATAAATTTAGAAAAATAACCCGTTTGAGAGAAAGGAATTTGATTGTCAATCATTCTTTAATATTTAGGAATGAACTACTTCGCCATACAAATCAAAATCGGTGGCATCCGTTATTTTTACCATACAGAAATCGCCGATTCTACAAAAATATTTTTTTGCATCTATCAATACTTCATTGTCCACTTCGGGTGAGTCAAATTCTGTTCTGCCAATAAAATAACCCCCTTCTTTTTGGTCAATTAATACTTTAAAAATTTTGCCAATTTTCTCTTCATTTTTTTGAAATGAAATTTCTTGTTGAATTTCCATTAATCGTCCGGCACGTTCTTCTTTTGTTTCTGGGCTCACTGTATCTTCTAATTGATGCGCATCGGTGTCTTCTTCATGCGAATATTGGAATGCGCCTAATCTATCAAATTGCATTTCTTGAACAAAGTTGCAGAGTTCTTCAAATTCTTCTTCTGTTTCTCCAGGAAAGCCCACTATCATTGTTGTCCGAATGCATATTTCCGGTATTTTTTCTCTTATTTTATGAATAAGTTCACGCGTTTCTTCTTGAGTAATCTGACGATGCATTCTTTCCAAAACAGCATTGCTGGCGTGTTGCAACGGCAAGTCCAAATATTTGCATACTTTATCACAAGCATTAATTGCATCTAAAATATCTAATGGGAATTTGCTTGGATAAGCATAATGCAAACGAATCCATTCAATGCCTTCCACTTCATTTAAGGCATATAATAATTTTGAAAGCGCGCGTTCCTTATAAACATCTAACCCATAATAAGTCAATTCTTGTGCTATCAACATGATTTCTTTTACGCCTTGCTTTGCTAAGTTTTTAGCTTCTGCAACTATATCTTCTATAGTTTTAGAAATGTGTTTTCCGCGCATGATTGGAATAGCACAAAACGAACAAGTACGATTACAGCCTTCAGAAATTTTTAAGTATGCATAATGCTGTGGCGTGGTAAGAAAACGCTCCCCTATCAAATCATGTTTATAATCCGCGTTTAGTTTTTGAAGTAATTGTGGTAATTCCAGTGTACCAAAATAGGCATCTACTTGTGGAATTTCTACTTCTAATGCATCTTTATAGCGTTGTGAAAGACAACCAGTTACATATAATTTATCAATTTTACCTTTATCTTTTTTTTGTGCGTAAGCTAAAATAGTATTTACGGATTCTTCTTTTGCCAAATCTATAAAACCACAAGTATTAACAATAATAATATTAGCATCATTCTTTTCAGATTGATGTTCTACTTCAAAATCATTGTGTTTTAATTGGGAAACTAATACCTCAGAATCGACTAAATTTTTAGAACATCCTAAAGTAATTACGTTATACTTGTCTTTTGTATGTGATCTTGTTTTCATTCGGATTGCAAAGATACAAAATATCGTATCTAAACGTTACTCAAACAGCGTTTCAATAAAAGCCTGTCGATTAAAAATTTGCAGTTGATCCATTTGCTCTCCTAAGCCAATATATTTAATAGGTATTTTAAACTCATCTGCAATGCTTAAAATCACACCACCTTTGGCAGTTCCGTCTAATTTTGTCAAGGCTAAGGCGGTTACTTGTGTAGCGGCAGAAAATTGTTTGGCTTGTTCTAAGGCGTTTTGCCCCGTACTGGCATCTAATACTAATAACACTTCATGTGGTGCATCTGGAATTACTTTAGACATTACTTTCTTTATTTTGGAAAGTTCATCCATTAAGCCTTGTTTGTTGTGCAAACGACCTGCAGTATCTAAAATAACAACATCTATGTTTTTAGCTACTCCACTTTGAACTGTATCAAAAGCAACGGCTGCCGGATCGCTTCCCATGGCTTGTTTTACTATTTGCACCCCAACACGTTCGCTCCAAATTGTCAACTGATCTACCGCCGCTGCACGAAAGGTATCGCCTGCGCCTAATAAGACTTCTTTTCCAGCTTTTTTTAATTGGTAAGCTAATTTTCCGATGGTAGTTGTTTTTCCTACGCCATTAACCCCTACCACCATTATGACATAAGGTTTTTTATTCGTATTAGGTAAAAAATCTAATAAGTCAACTGTATTATTTTCTGCTAAAATTAGACCAATTTCATCTTTAAGAATTTTATTTAATTCGCTTGTATTCAGGTATTTATCTTTAGAAACGCGTGCTTCTAAACGGTCAATAATTTTGATAGTAGTAGGCAATCCAACATCTGAAGAAATTAATATTTCTTCTAATTCATCTAAAAATCCAATATCTACGGTAGATTTGCCGGCAACTGCTTTTGAAATTTTAGAAAAAAAACCTTGTTTGGTTTTTTCTAATCCTTCATGTAATTGTTTTTCTTCCTGTTGAATTTCTTCTTCAGGTTTTGATTTTCCAAATATTTTATTAAAAATTCCCAACTGTATTGTATTTTAGGATAAGGAATAAATCTACAAAAAAAATATAAACAAAAAAAGCCTCTCAGGTACGAGAAGCTATATTTGTTTGTAAACCATTGATTACATACTTTTTACAGTATCTTGTAATAGGTCTTTGTGAACTATTTTTTCGCGAGTAGAATATGCGCCTGATTTATCAGAACGAACAAATTTTACGATTTTCACCATATTTTTAGATTCAGCAACATTCTTACCTCTATCTACTTTGGAGTTTTTGGATACTTTTGCCATGATTTATTATTTTATTTCTTTATGAACTGTTACTTTTTTCATAATTGGATTGAACTTTTTCAATTCAATTCTTTCAGGTGTATTTTTTCTATTTTTAGTTGTAATATAACGAGATATACCAGATAAACCTGATGTCTTGTGTTCGGTACATTCTAAAATAACCTGGATTCTGTTGCCTTTCTTCTTTGCCATTATTTATAATCGTTTAGAGTCCTAATTGAATTTCGCCTTTTTTCTCTAATTCTTTCAGATATGAAAATATACCTTTTTTGTTGATGGTTCTGATTGCTGAAGTACAAACCTTCAATTCAATCCATCTATCCAATTCTGGGATAAAGAATGTTTTCTTCTGTAAATTAGGATAAAATCTTCTTTTTGTCTTAATGTTAGAGTGAGAAACACTGTTTCCTGACATTGGTCCTTTTCCTGATAAATCGCAAAATCTTGCCATAATAATTGTTTTAAGAAGCGCAAAGTTCGTAATTTTTTTTTGAATTTACAATGCGCTTTATTCACATTTGTTAGTGAACCTGAAGGGAGTCGAACCCCTAACCTTCTCATCCGTAGTGAGATGCTCTATCCAATTAAGCTACAGGTCCAATAATTTGGAGTGCAAAGATACACATTAATTTGAAAATATTTCAATTTGAAAATTTGAAAATGATGTTATTAGATGTTTAACAAAATCTACGACTTAATAATTAAACCATCTTTCATCATCAACTTTCTATCGGCTTGTTCTGCCAGTTCATCATTGTGCGTAACGATAACAAAAGTTTGATTAAATTCTTTTCTTAAATCAAAAAACAATTGATGCAATTCTTTACTTCTTTCGGTATCTAAATTTCCGGTTGGCTCATCTGCTAAAATTACTAATGGATGATTCATTAAAGCACGTGCCACAGAGACACGTTGTTGTTCTCCTCCTGATAATTCATTGGGTTTATGGTGCATCCGATTATTTAATCCTAAATAATCCAATAGTTCGGTTGCTCTTTTTTTGGCGGCGGCTTCTGGTTGCTTTGCTATATAAGCAGGAATGCAAATATTTTCCAACGCAGTAAACTCTGGTAATAGATGATGAAACTGAAACACAAATCCTAAGTGTTGATTTCTGAATTCCGATAATTCTTTGTCTTTTAAAGAAGATATAAGTTGTCCATTGATTGTAACTGTGCCAGAATCAGGCTTATCTAATGTTCCAATAATATGTAGTAAGGTTGATTTTCCTGCACCAGAAGGCCCGACAATACAGGCTAATTCGCCTTTATTTATATCTAAAGATACGTCTTTAAGAACTTGGAGTTGGTCGTAAGACTTAAAAATGTTTCTACAAGAAATCAATGCTTCATAATTAACGGTGAATACTAGTGTTTAGTTGGCATAATGCACCCAAGCTCTTGTATTGAGGTCTTGTTTTACCTTTTGCAATAATACAGAAACATCCGTACTATCTGCTAAAACAGTCGTTCTATAAATACCATACATACTATCTTTGGTAATACTTACTTTGAAATTTTTACTTTCTGCTTCTGCTTTTAGCAAATTGGCACGTCCTTCATCAAAGAAGGCACCAATTACAATATTATAAACGGGAGATGATTGCACGATTACAGGTGAAGAAGGTTCTGTCAATTCTAAATTTTGAGTTGGATTTGTTTCTGAAATAATAGATTCTGCATCCATGATTGAATTAATAGCTGGTGGTGGTGTTTCTTGTTTTTGAGTAGAATCAAATGTTGGCAAAATGGATGCTTTGCTTCTATTTTCATTATTATTTTGCAAATTCCAAAAGATAGAAGTTGTAATTAAAGCTGCTACTAATATAGCAGCAATTCCATACGTCCAAGATTTTCTATTTTTGCTGTTGTTTGAGTTATTATTTATAGAAAAATATTCAGACTTCGATGATTTTTCTGTATTTTCTTGTATCAATTTAGCTTCGTCTTTCAAACGATGAACAGGTTCTATTGATAAAGGTGTTAATCCAAAACTTTGGGGTAAATAATTTACAGATTGATAAGGTTGGAATCGAATATTTTTTTCTGTATCTAATACAAATCGACCAATGTGTTTAAAAATCAAACTTCCATGTTGTGCCAGTGAATTATTGCACTCAACAGCGAAGGAAGTAACTTTAGTTTCGGCATCTAAATAAGGTATATTAAACTGTTGAGCTACAGCATTTATCAGTATTCCATCATTTTTTTGCAAAGAGCGATTAAATGCAATGGATTTAAATGGTGGCAAAATTTTCTTTTCTTGTAAATGAATTTTTGCCGGCGCATAATTGCCTATAAAAGCTCCAAAATTAGGAATAATCACACAATTGTGTGTAAACAATAACTGCTGTATCAACTCTACCATTATAGCAAAGTTAGCAATTTTTCTTTTTTATCCTAATGCAACGGGTAACTTAGGACAAGTATTTCCATTAAAAATTCAACTTCACCCCTCCTATGACTTGGAAATTATAGGTTGGATATTTATAAAATCGTTGCCATTTTTGGAATCCTACATTATTCAAATCCACAAAAACACCAATATTTTTAGTGAAAAAATAATTTGCAGATAAGTTTACATCTACCAATCCTTTTATTGGAATAAGATTTTTTATCAATCCTGCTGGATCGCCATAAGAATATTCAACAGCATTTACTTTGCCTTGTCCGGTTACATCTACATTTACATATAGTTTATCTTTCCAATTATAAAAAGCAGAAAATCCTCCTTTAATTTTTGGAACATAAGATAGTTCGTATGCTGTATTTTTATTGTAAATAAAATAATCAAACCATGCTTTTATTCCAAATTCGTTTGCTCGGGTGTAAGAAAGCCCGATATGTGGATTCCATGCACTTAATTTAGAAACACTTTGTACTTCAAAATATGGCTGTTGTACGGGAGTGTATGGGAATGTATAAGTGGAATTAAAAAACTGAGCATTCGTTCTTGATACCATTTGGCTAAAGCGAACATCGTATCCAAAGCCTTTGGCACTTCCTCTCAATCCTATTATCGTTCTAATTTCGTCTATAGAATTATCGTAATTATCTGTAACAACAAAAGGATTTTCTAAGGAAAGATTATTCAAACTATTAATCTTTACTTGTGTTTTCCATTCGTTGTACATGACTAAATAATCTTTATAAATCTGTAATTGATTTTCTATTTCAGGTCGGATATAGAATGTTTTATTGGTGGAAATTAAATTAGGACCAACTTTTAATTGCCAAATTTTATATTTTATTTTTGCATAAGGAATTGCTTGTACGGTAAAGTGATTTTGATTATTAAAGAACGAAGCTATCGTAGTGTCTTTGTAATTGTCTTTATAAGAAACATTGGTAAAATTTATTTTCATTCCTGCCCAATAATTTCCTTTAAAATTATAACCGCCTTCTCCATTGATTCCAACAGTTACTTCTTTGGGTTTATGATATACATTTTTATTAAAAGTAGAGGTAAAATTTATTTCTCCGTTATAATAATAACTGGCATCTTCGATACCTCTGAGTTTTACGGCACCACCAAAACGATTATAATCCGTTTTTAAAGAATCTTTTTGTTTGATAATATCGGAATATCCGTAGAAATTATTTTGATTTAAGCGATAAAATAATTCACCACCAATGGCAGCTTTTTTTCTTACATAATACTCTCCATATCCTTTTATTTTAAAATCAGTATAGTTTTGATATTGTTTTTTATTTTTGAACGTCATTATAAAATCAGCATCTAAACCGGCATTATAATTTGTTTTAATTGGATTGGTAATTATAATTTTTGCTAACGGAGTAACAGGATATCCAAATCCTAATTTTGCATAAAAGAATTGATTTTTTTCTGGTTTTTTTCCTGCGGCTTTCATCGGTTTTATATCTTCGGGTGCGTACGTTACTTTGCCTTTCACATCGGTATAACTATATGTTTGAGCGTCTGGTTTTATCTTTTGAATATTCGGCAAATCTGGACTTAAAGGAACTTTATTGGAAGATATTAAAATAGGTTCGTAGGCTTTCACAATATCTACTTCATCTAATTTAGGCAAAGTATCTGTATTTACATTAGATTGAGCATGTATCCCTTGTGACACACCACATAGACTTAAAAACAAACTAAAATGTAGGAATATATTTTTCATGTGTGTATTTCTATTTATTGTTAGAATTATCAAATTGCATAATCATTCCATTGTCTTTTATCTTCAACTTGGAATCGTTCATTTCACTCGCAATGATGGCGTCTAATTTTTGTTGTGCTTCTTTTTTAACATCATCATTCTCGGTATAATTATCCAATAAACTTTGCAAGGTTGCTTTTGCTTGTAATAATTTTTTATCCTCTTTATAAATATCACTTAATAGGATAAACGTCTTGCCTAAATAATATTGATAAGAAGGGAATTTTTCCATATAATCATTACATTCTTTTTCTGATTGTTTTTTATTCCCTTTCAGATAATAAATTTTAGCCATCGTATATTTTGATTCTGCTGCTTGTTCGTTGCTGACTGTTTTAGTTACCGTTTCCAAATCTTTCAATGCTTTGTCATTATCATTCAAATTAAAATAAGACATACCATTATAATAGGCCATTTCCGCTTTATAAAAATCAGGAAGTGACGGCAGGACGGCAACCTTTGCAGTATAACTCAAACATTCTTGGTACTTTTTCAAATAGAAAGAAGTGCGCATCAATCCAATTAAATACTCCCGTTTATTTTCGTCTAAGGTGGCGATACTTTGAAGTTTATTGTACAATTCATAAGCACGTGTATAATTTTGCAAATCAAAGTAATTGATATTGGCTGCACGCACTGTTGAACGCTCCGTAAATCTATTTTGAGGTTGACTGATTACATATTCATATCCTTTCAACGCATTAGCAAAATCTTGTTTCGTAAATAAACATTCAGACTTGTAAAAATTTGCTTGCAAAGCAAAATATCCATTCGGAAAACGAAGTAAATAATCATTAAATCCTTTTAATGCATTGTCAATGTTTCCATTGATAAATTGTTTTTCGGCAGACAAATACATAAGCGAATCTTGCTCTGATGCTGTAACTTTTGCTCCTGGATATTTATTGGCATACGTGATGTATCCGTTGGGATCACCTTTAGCAATATATATTTCTTTTATTGCCAGCATGGCTTCATTGGAAGCGGGTGTAGATGGATAATATTGCACTACTTTTTGATACCATGACAAGGACTCATCGTAATTATCTTTGTTAAAATAAATCAATCCTAATTTCAAATATGCTTCTGATACTAAATCAGATTTTGGATATTTTGACAATAAAGATTTAAAGGTTTCTATTGCCTGATCATCTTTATCTCTCGACATTAAAGTAATACCTGTTTGCATCAATGCATCATCTGCGAAGGCTGAATTTGGGAATCGGGAAACCAATGCATTCATGCCGGCTATTTTATCGTTGTAATTTCCGCCTAATCCATCAATAATTGCTTTTTGATACAAGGCATAATCAGCACCTGGTGCATTTACATTTATTACATCTGTATAATATTGTGCTGCTTGTTTATATTGTTTTTGCATGAAATAACAATCGGCTAATCTTATTTCTGCATCTGGATAAACTTGTTGACGATTTGCTGTATTATTATCATTTTTTAAAGCAGTAACTGCTTTTAAGAAATAGTTGGTGGCATTGTTATAATCTTTCTTTTTATAATAATTATAACCCATCAAATAATTTCCAATTCCAGTATTAATTTTATCAGAATGTGCTGTGCTGATATTGTTGGATATTGCTAAAAATTTATTTAATAATGCTATTGATTTATCATAATTGGATTGCTGGTTTGCAATGTCTGCTTCCCAATAATAACACAATGCTTCTATACTTTTTGAAACAGGATATTTTAAAGATTTTTCAAAAAAAGTAATGGCATTCTCAAACTTATAATCGTTGTAATTTTCTACGCCTCGATAGTATGCCATTTTTTGGTAAGCATCTTTTAATTTATCAGATTTTGTAGGTAAATTATCAATGATAGATAAGGCTTCTTCATAATTGCGTGTCATTAAGAATAAATCTGCCAATAACTCATACGCCTCTTGCGTGTAAACTGATTTTGGATAAGCTGCTACAAAATTTTTCAAAGAAACTAATGCATCATTGGTATTGCCTAATTCATACGATAGTTTTGCATATTGAAACCATGCTTCTTCTTGAATATTTTTATTAAAATTCATGCGGGCGGCTTGTAAAAATGCGGTACGTGCTTCTGGTTTATTTCCTGTTTTCTCGTAGCATTGTCCCAATAAAAACATAGCATTTTGTCCGAGTGCATCTTGCAAGGGTGAAAGTTGTTTTAAATTCTCAATGGCTTTATCGCACTTGCCCCCTTGAGCCTGTACATATCCCAATACATAATAATCTTCGGGGGTTACTTTTGCTGCATTTTGTGTGTATTTTTCTAAATAATACAATGCCTTGTCGTAATCTTTTAATTCATAATAAGAGTTGCCCAACAAATGCATGATTTCATTTTGATAATTTACTTTTTCTTTTAATTTTGCTTCTCCGTATTCAATTACTCCTTTATAATCTTTATTAATAAATTTGATAGAAGTGATGTAATACGGAATGATTTTTCCATATTTTTTGGATATTTCTAAGGGTTGGAAACTTTTATAGGCGGCATTGTAATCTTTCAAATAATAACTGCTCAATCCGGAGTAATAATTTCCTTCTTCGTTATAAGGATGTTTTTTATCACTGGCAATTTGATTGAAATACATTCTTGCTGGACTGAATTTTTTTAAGGCGAAATTGGCAAATGCACGTTTATATTGAAATTCAGCTCTATCCTTTCCGGCTAAACTACTTTCATCTACTTTATCAAAAAAAGCAAGCACATCATTATAGTTGGCTTTTGCAAAAGCCATATCGCCTAAATGGAAATAAGCGTTATTTATTTTTGGATGTCCTTTAAAATTATCTGCAAAATAGATTAAGTCTTTTTCTGCTTCGGATGATGCTATTTCTTTTTCGCATAAGGCTTTTAAGAATATGGCATCTCCATAAATCAGATTGGATTTATCTAATGTTTTGTTTTCATATTTTACTATAAAATCCTGTAATATTGGCTGTGCAATGGCATATTTTCCCAAATTGACCAACTCTTCTGCCTCTTTGTAAGATTTGAGTATATCCGTTTGTTTGTAGGTGGCTTGCGCTTTAATACCTACTATCGCAATAATCATTAAAACATAAAAGGAAAAAATCTTCCGCATAAAGTATTTTTAAATTTGATAGATAACGTACAATAACAAATATTATTCCACGATAAAGATGAAATAATTTTGTTGCGTGCAAAAGGGTTGTTTATACACTTGTGTGGAGAGAAAATATCATTGGATAAAATGACCTACTATACTACAACTTAAAGTTAATTCTAAAACAAGATATTCAAATTACTGATTTTAAGAATTTTATAAAACAATAAACTTATTGTGATAAATACTGTTACATAATTTTGAGAATATCAATATGGTGCTAATAAAATTATATCTTTGCTCCACTTAATTAAATAATATTGTTTTGGAATTTAGTGAATTTGGATTTGACGAACGACTGATGGACGGCATCAGTGCCATGAATTATAAAACAGCTACCCCTATTCAGGAACAGGTGATTCCAATCATCAGAGAGGGTGGAGATTTAATAGCATCTGCACAAACAGGAACGGGAAAAACCGCTGCGTTTTTATTGCCTATTTTGAACGAATTAATTACAAAAGATAGACAGGAAGATAAAGTAAATGCCTTGGTAATTGTTCCAACGCGTGAATTAGCCGTTCAGATTGCTCAAAACTTGGAAGCATTTTCGTATTTCACCTCTATTTCTTCGATTGCAATATATGGAGGTGGTGACGGGGTTACATTTGCCACAGAAAAAAAGGCATTGGAGCAAGGGGTAGATATTGTGATTTGTACTCCAGGTAGAATGATTAGTCATTTATCATCTGGATATGTAAAATTTGACGAACTGAAACATCTTATTTTAGATGAAGCTGACCGAATGTTAGACATGGGTTTTTATGATGATATTATGAAAATCATAAAATATCTTCCAAAAGAAAAACAAACTTTATTATTTTCGGCCACGATGCCTCCAAAAATCAGGCAACTTGGATTGACAATTTTGAATCAACCTAAGCAAGTGAATATTTCTATTTCCAAACCTCCGGAAAAAATTGTTCAACAAGCATATATTATTTACGAAACACAAAAAATTCCAATTGTTAAGTCCATTTTAAAAAGTGCCCATTATAAAAAAATGGTGGTGTTTTGTTCTAAAAAAGAAAATGTAAAAAAATTAAGTAGGATTTTACAAAAAGAAGGGATTAACAATGAAGAAATTCATTCTGATTTAGAACAAGCAAATCGAGAAAATGTATTATTAAATTTTAGAAGTGGCAAAACTCCCATTCTTGTTGCTACGGATGTTATATCTCGTGGTATAGATATTGAGGATATAGATTTAGTTATTAATTATGATGTACCAAATGATGGTGAAGATTATGTACACAGAATAGGCAGGACTGCACGTGCTGAAACAGATGGCACGGCTATTACTTTAGTGAGCGAAACCGAACAACATAAACTATTGGAGATTGAAAATTTGTTAGGGCATCCTATTCCTAAAATTTCTATTCATAGTAGCTTTGGAGAAGTACCTGCATACAATCCTGAAATTAAAAAGAAAAAAGAAAAATACCACCACCATCGTCCACAGCGTACGTTTCACAAAAAAAGACCTCCTCGCCCTCCAATGGCTTCATAATAAAAGAAAAGTGCGTTTACTACAAAGTTATAAAACAAAAAATCTTAAAATTCCTTTAAATCATTTAAAAGTATAAGAGATTATCCTATTATAAATAGTATTTTTGCCTTATGAGCATGATAGAACGTCCGACAGATAGTTTGCCAAAAACCAAGGTAAACAAAAGTTCACTTCAAAAAACCAACCAACTTTTTAATTACATAAAACCATACAAATGGTATTTCATTGCCGGTATGATTTGTTTAATTTTTTCGAGTACTATTGTTATGGCATTCCCCAAAAGCATAGGCCTGCTGGTGGATGCATCGCTTGGGAAAGCCACCGGTGTCATTACCAATAGAGGGCAAGTAGCGATGCTTTTATTTGGCATTATTTTAGTTCAGAGTGTATTTTCATTTTCTAGGGTATGGTTTTTTACTCAAGTAAATGAAAGAGCCTTGGCAAATATTCGTCGTGATTTATATAATAAAATGATCTGTCTTCCTATTCCTTATTTTGAAGAAAAAAGAGTGGGTGAATTAAACAGTAGAATTACCAATGATGTTTCAGCATTACAAGATACATTATCACTTACTTTGGCGGAGTTTTTTAGGCAAACTACTACGCTTTCTATTGGCATTGCCTTATTGTTTTACAGAAGCATTCATCTTACTTTAATTATGCTAGCATCTTTTCCTGTTATTATAATTTTAGCGGTATTTTTTGGAAGATTTATTCGTAAAATTTCAAAACAAACACAAGATGCTTTAGCAGAAGCCAATATTGTAGTAAATGAAACTTTCCAAGGTATAAACATTGTAAAGGCTTATGTAAACGAACTTTTTGAATCAAAACGATTTGACGGAGGCAATAGCAAAGCCATGAATTTAGGATTGAAAGGAGGCGTATATAGAGGGGCATTTATTTCATTTATCATATTTGCATTATTTGGGTCTTTTATTTTTGTTTTGTGGAAAGGAAGTGGATTAGTTGAATTAAACACGATAACACACGGTGCGGAAGGAATTACCTTAGGAGCACTCATTGAGTTTTTAATGTACACCATATTTATTGGTGGCTCCTTAGCTGGAATGAGTGATACATATACCAGATTAGTAAAAGCCGTAGGAGCATCAGAACGCATTGTAGATATTTTGCATACAGAGCAAGAAACCGACACAAAGCCTTTTACATTTTCTAAAGTGACCGGTGCTATTCAATTTAAAGAGGTGAATTTTCATTATCCAACACGAGTGGATGTACAAGTATTAAAGAATATGAATTTCAACATTCAGCCTGGAGAGAAAATTGCATTGGTAGGACCTTCTGGTGCTGGTAAATCTACTATTATCCAATTGTTGTTGAAATTTTATGATATTCATTCGGGGAATATTTTGGTGGATGGAAAAGACATAAATGAAATGGAAATAAAGGAATTGCGTTCTAATATTGCCATAGTTCCACAGGAAGTAATGTTATTTGGTGGCACTATTCGGGAGAATATTCTTTACGGAAAATTAGATGCTACTGAAGAGGAATTATTAACTGCTGCTAAAAAAGCAAATGCATTTGAATTTATTTCAAAATTTCCAGATGGATTAGATACGATTGTTGGGGAGCGGGGTGTAAAATTATCAGGAGGACAACGCCAGCGCATTGCTATTGCCCGTGCCATTTTGAGGGATCCTGCCATTTTATTATTAGACGAAGCCACCAGTGCTTTAGATGCTGAATCAGAAAAATTAGTTCAAGCAGCTTTAGATACGTTAATGGAGGGCAGAACTACAATTATCATTGCTCATCGATTATCGACTATACGAAATGTAGATAAGATTTTAGTTATGAATCATGGCCAGATTATTGAAGAAGGAAATCATCAAGCATTGAGCATGGTTAATGACGGTTTGTACAATCATTTATTAAAATTGCAATATCAACTAAATTAGAAAACCAGGTTATCTGTTATGAATTAGCATAGCATTATTGAATTTAAGATTTTCAATTTCGCAGGCACCTACATCTATTACAGCATCTAAGTCTGCATCTAATTCACCGCTTACTAATTTAGAATTTTTATTATAACCTACTAATTTTAATCTGCCTTTGTTATTATGAATTGTTCCGCCAAACATTACATTTACTCCATCGTTATTTTTAATATAAGCCGTCACTAATATTCTTTCACCCGTTTCAAAAGCTAAAGAAAAAGGGATTTTATTTAATAATGAAATATCGCGAATGGCAACATTTATTTCCATGTTTTTTGATTCATCAAATAGTTTAATACTGTAGGTTTGTTCACTTGCTAAAGCATCACTACTGTTCATCAAGTGTTTTACGGGATATTTAGTCGCATCAATTCCTTTAAAAGGTTTATCCATTACCGTTCCTCTGGCTATTATTTCTTTATCAATTTTATTTAATAGGTAACTAGAGTCAATTGCTTCTATTAGTTGCGCTTCTGGTTTTATTAAATGAAGACTATAACGAAACTTATATAAGAACAATACGGTAAGTAAAACGACTAATGGCACTGCCTTTAAAAGAGATTTCATACTTTTTTAGTATTTATAGAAACAAGGTTAAATATAACAAATTCTTATTTCCGAGCAACAAAGATATTGTTTGAAAGTTAATCTCCAAATCTATTGACAGAAATTTCGGGTAAAACCGTAAAATTTTGATCTAAATAATCGGCAAAATAGCTAGAAAAATAAGGAGATAACGAAATTCCTTTGGTTCCCAATCCATTAAAAACGTATAAAGATTGGAATTTAGGATGCTTACCAATGACGGGTCTTCTGTCTTTCATCGTTGGTCGTATGGCTGCTTTTTCATCTATTACCGTAAAGGCATCTGTTGAAATTTTTTTGAATTTTCCTAATATCTCTTCTCTTCCTGCCGATGTTACATTTTCATCCATATCATCCCAAATAAAGGTAGAGCCTACGTTATAGGTTTGATTTCCTTTAGGAATTACAAAAATGTTTTTATTGAGAATATCTGTTGTTTTCAATGATTCTGAACGAATAATAAAATGCTCGCCTTTGGCTAATGAAAATGGAATCCATTTAAAATAAGGATTTAAATATGCTTTATATCCTTCGCAAAAGATTATACCATTTGCAATAATATCTTTATACTGTACTTTATCTGTGAATTTTATTAAATTATATTCAAATTTTTCATTTAGTAAAATAGTATTTTTTATAAATAATTTTCGAGATGCTTTAATATATTCAGGTACATCCATCCAGCATCCATGTTTTATAATACCTGCACCGTAGGGGGCATTTATGGAGGTATCAATTTCTGAAGATGGAATTATTTCGCCTAAATAGTTTTTATACTCATCTATTGTTTGCTTTTTTTTCCAAACATCTATGTCTTCTTCTGAAGAAAATATTTTCAGTAATTTTTTTTCATAAAAGAAGGAAGTTCCTAATGTGTCTTCTAATTGTTTATAATATTGAATTGCAAAAGGCAATATGTCATCTATCATCCACGATTTTACCATTTTTCTTCCCGTAATTGGATTTACTACACCTGCAGCAATATTAGAAGAAGAGTTTGGATTATATTCATCTATAATTAAAATTTTTTTTTCTCTTCTTATTAGCTCATGTGCTACTGTCGTTCCAGCTATTCCTTGTCCTACTATAATATAATCTACCGTTTTTTTCATATCAGTTGCTTTGTTGCTCTTGTCATTTCTCGTTTGCCGGGTGGTCCGGGTATTGTTTCTACCAAAAAACCAACCTCTTTCATGGTTCTTTTTACCACCCCTTTAGCGCAATAAGTAACAAGGATTCCTTGTTCTTTTAACGCATCATACATTTTTTTAAAAATAAATGCCGTCCATAATTCAGGCTGTACGGATGGAGCAAATGCATCAAAATAAATTATATCAAACGTGTTTTTCCATTCAATATCTACAGCATCTATTTTGCATTTTTTTAAATAAAAATAGGGTGTGATATTCTGAAATGATTCCCATTCGCATTGATGTATTTTCTGAAATATATTTTTATTTTCAGTTTTATTATCTATTAAATCATCATAATTTAGCTGTTGAATAAGCGATGCCTGAACGGGATATTTCTCAATGGAAGTATAATATAGCAGCGTATTTTCGGCAGTTGTATTTAGGCAAGACAATAAAGCATTTAGTCCTGTTCCAAACCCCATTTCTAAAATATGAATTGGTTTTTTATGATTCAAAAATAGCTTTAATCCGGCATCTATAAAAACATGGTTAGACTCTTGAATTGCTCCATGTGTAGAATGATAATGTTCATCCAATTCGGGAATAAATAATGAAGAACTTCCATCTGCGGTAACAACCAATTGTGGTTTCATTATTGTTTTATCAATTTTGAATAATAGTTTTGTTCCTCTCCTTGAATTTGCAGAAAATATGCACCGTTGCTCCAATGGATAAAATCGGAAATACCTAAAGGATTTTCTCCATTTTGCAAAATAGTTTTCTTTGTAAATAGCAATTGTCCTGAAACATTCAAAACATTAATAGTGGCAGGAACTTGTAATTTATTTTTAAACGATATTATAATATCATTAGCGGAAATATAAGAAACTACGCCTATATTATTTTGTTTCACTCCAACGGTTGGAGAAAAATATACTGAATCAATCAAACTGTATGATACAATATTATTTTTGTCCACTATTTTAATACGATAATAATACACGCCTGAAGTGGTATTCAGTTTATGCAAATAATTATACAGGGTATGGGTGGTAGAATTTCCACCCGCAGGAAGGGTATCAATATTAATGAAATTTATTGCATCAAAAGAATATTGAATGACAAACTCTCTGCTATTAATTTCTTTGGTGGACATCCATTGTAAATAAACATCATCATTTAATCTTTGAGCAGAAAAATCTACTAAGCTAACGCTCTGCGCGGCATCTGCATCTTGTTTGGTGCTTATTAAATAAAACTCTCCTAAGGTATCTGTTTCAAATTCTACGAAATATCCGTCTTGGTATGGGTAAAAATGGATTTGATTGGGAGTATAATATTTATAATATACCCGAACATGATTATCTCCGATTTCCAAATTTGTATTCAACCCAATATAGCGCAACATGGCAATGTCTCCCATTTTATTAATAGAGTCTTCTTTTAGGATATAATGAGTGTATTCTTCATTTAATACATATAATCTCACTTTGAAATTTCCTATTATTGGGTTAGATGGTTTAATTACCCAATTACGAGGGAAAATATTTTTCCCTTCAAAATTTTTATGATTATCCAAAGATGCATCAAATCCTAAAGAAATATTTCCAAGATTTTTATTATCATCGTTTAATTCGGCAACTAAATTTCCGTTTTTATAAAATTGAATCCAGCCATTTCCTGTAGAAACTTGTTGCACATAAGCAGAATCGGCAGGAGCTATTTCTTGGTAATCATTAAAGATTCGGATATCATCAATTCCAATTCCTTCGCTTACTAAATAGTCGTCTGACATTAATCGAATTCTGTACATAAAATTATTGGGGTTATCCAAACTGGCAAGCGGAATTTTTATGTGCGCTACTTGCCAAGGATATAAAAGTCCGAACCAATTTGATGTATTCAAGTAATTGCTGTACCAATTTAATCCACATCTATTGCAGCCTAAACGTTTCCAAGTGTTTCCATCGGTAGAATATTCAGCATAAGAAGAATCTGAATCCGTTTGTATATCGTTAATAAAATTAAATGCAATAATTGGGTCTTTAGTAAGAGCAGAAAAATCCATACAACCCATATACAAATAAGAATCTTCATTAAAATTATAGCCTGTTTTAATGCCTGTTGTCCATGCTTTATTTCCTTGCGCAGCAGCATCTATTCCATATTTTAAAGGTGTTCCCCATACCCAAGAACTATTGGTTCCTTCGGTCAATAAATTTCCATCATTCGATTCAAAATCATTGTAATAAGGGAAAGCATCTATTGTTTTCATTACAAGAACAGATGTAAATGCAGTATCGTTTAAAGGATATTTATCTCCTGCATTGCTGGCCCAAGCTTTTATCGCATATCTTCCTGGTTGATTATTCAAAAATTTGGTTGAAAAAATATAAGTAGCTGAATCATTTGGAGCAATGGTAAAATTTATACTCTCTGTTACAACTGTATTATTATTTACTTGATAGGAAACTGGCAGATTATTAATTGTCTGTGATGAATTATTAAATACAGTTATGCTAATGGGTTGAGCGGTGAATGTTTTAGTACAAAGTGCTTTTTGTGTTTTAATATTTATCGTTGCAACGTCTTTTCCGGCCACATATAATTTTAAATCATCAAATGTATAACCTCCGCTTGCAAATCGAGTAGTGGCTGTTTTTGTGGCTGTTTGAACTATTTTTAGTTGTGTAGAAGACGAAAAATTTTGTCCATTTTCTATTTTTAATTTTTGATATAAATTTAAGGCAGTTACATTTTTGTAGCTTCCAATTTCTCCTCTATTTTTATATAAATCAAAAATTTGAACCCAAGGTTTTGTGTCGTCCCCTCGTGCAAAAATGATATTATTACTGTCTGTTTCGGCACGATTTAAATAAGAAAAATCCAAGAAAATAATTGAATCTACATAATTCGATAAATTATAGGTAAATGCCACTTCATTTATTTTTCTACCAGAACCTAAATAATTATCTAAAGTAAGTGCTCTCATTCCGGTATTAGCATACAAATCACCTTCATTTGTTCTGCATCTTCCTCCTTGTTCTGTAGAATAGTCTATATAATCAGCACCATTTATTCCAAAAATATTATTTGTTGATACTGAATTTACTGTTTCAAATGATTCTGATTTTGGCAATACTATCGGTGCATTATTCAATTGCTTTATAATATAAACAAGTGTGTCGTTTCCAATATTTTCATCTCCCACTAAACTAGTCCACGCTGCAACTGTATAATTTCCTACCGCACTTAGATTTTCATTGATGGTGAATTTTATAATCGAAGTATCATTTGCCGGCATCACATCATTTAATGTTGCTGTCTTTATCGTACCATTATTTATTCGATAGGAAATATTGATTGTATTTTGGGTGGCTGTTCCATAATTTTTTATTATGAATGATAATTTTGTTGAAGATGTTAATGCTGAAGAAGTAAATTTTCTACCGCCTACTGGTTGCAACATGGCATATACTCCTACATCATTAGCAGTGGTACAAGTTGTGGCGGATGGTGAAAACACTTTTGCTGCCGAGCGATTGCCTTCAATACCGCTAAATACAGTAGAAACGGCATACATATAGTTTTTCCCATTGACCAGATTATTGATGGTAAAAGAAGACAAATTGGTTTGTCCTGCTAAAGTCCAAGTGGAATCTGTAAAGAGGTATATTTTATATATTGCACTTGCTCCGATAGAAGCCCAATTTATTTTTATAGTTTTATCACAAACGGTATGTGCGATGGATGAAACTTGTGTACCTATGGTGAATGTTGAAGCTGAAGTGGTTATATTATTCCCCGAAACAATTCTTACCAAACATTGATCACTTACAATGCCTGGTAATTGCCAATTATAGGTTTTTGTATTTAAATTTTGATTGGTAATAATCGTTTGCCACGTAGTGCCATTGTTTACTGAATATTCAATTCTTGCTAAAGAATCTATACCGTTTCTATTCCATCTTATTTGCGCAGAACCTGGGTCTAAAATTTCCCCGCCATTTGGATGTACTATTTCTATTTTTCTTTCTTGTGCGTAATATGCAACAGCATAATCCTGTGGGCCATAAGGTACTGAAGTGCCTTTTACTATAATGGTATATGTTCCAGTTACAGGATTATCAATTGTGATTTGTTCATTTGTATTTATATTATCTACTCCTCTAAAAGCAACGTTTCTTGGTTTTTGAGGGTTTAATTTCCAAGGCAAAATTGTATCTCCAGTTGGGGTCACTATCTTTACATCTAAATTATTTACAATTGCTTGATCTGCAATGGGATTTCCTTCTTTATCTGTCCAAGATAAAGTAATTTTTAATTGATATGTATTATTGGATACTGTAATATTCTGTAGTTTCCATTCATCTTGTGAAATAGAATTTTCAAAATATAGATTTTCTGCCACAGATTTAACCGCTCTATACACATCGGGTTTTCCAAAACCATACATATAATCTGGTCCAGGATTTCCTAAATCTCTGGCGGTATTAAATAAAATTGATTTTATCAAAGAAGCATTGGGCAACGTTCCATAGATTTGTTTATATTTTTGATATATTAATGCTGCAATTCCGGCTATTTGCGGAGATGAATAGGAAGAACCATACACAAGTTGTGTTCCATTATTGGGGGCTAATGCTGTAACCGAAAATCCTTTTGAAACTAGTTCTGGTTTAAGTCTTCCATCCATGGTTGGGCCTCTTCCACTGTTTTCTACTGCTCTTTCATCCGAAAAAAGCCATCCAACAGTAATGGCATTTTTGCATCCTTGAAAACCTATATCCACCGAGCTGAAAGTATCCGTTACGGCTGCGCAATTAGCACTTGCCGTATTTCCTACTGCTACAACTGGCAATAAGGTTGGATTATCATATACTGCTTTATCCAAATCGGCGGCTTGTGGTATATACATTCCGGATTGAAAACAATTACTTGCCAAAAAACTATACGAATGATTAGAAATATTTACTTCATTATTTGATTTACCCTCTAATATTTCATTTACAATATCTCCAGCAACGTCCCAGTAATAAATATTACAACGAGGCGCCATGCCTCTCATGCGGGGAGAAAGGTTTCCCTCTGCGCCAATGCAGCCACCTACTTGTGTTGGATGCGAAAGATATGCAGCAGAACTATATTCTTTGTCAATTACAAAATTTTTATTAATGGGTAAATCAACATTTGTTCCAACTGCACCCATATCCCATACGCCTACATTCATTCCTTCTCCTTTTAGATTATAGCCAAAGGGCAATGGCTCCTGCACTTGATTGGCTCCTGTCATTAATAAGGACTCAAACATGAGTATATTTTTTTCAGTATGATATTGTGTAATAAAATATACAAAAGGAATGTGGGATAATTTTTGTAATTGATCGTTATTAATATTTGTAGTAAAAAAATGCAATCTTTTATTATTTTGAAGAATAGATATTCCGATGGAAGCGCATAAATCAGTGATGGTATTATCGTCTGTAGAGGCTGCATATAAAACTGCCACTGTTTGTACGGTGGTTTGTTCTTTTAAGGTGGATTCAATTTTACTTTCGGAAGAAAAATAACCTAATTTATTATATGCTATATTTTGATATCGTTGGGCTGTTTGGGTTGCTTCGGTAGAAACTAAATAATAGCCATCACCTAAGTAAGAGTGAACATGAACACCATTGTCTTGTAAATATTTTGGGGAATTATTTTTGGGTTGAACAATCAAATAATCGTTACCATCATACCTGAAATTTTTAGTATCTAATTTTGCAGATGGATTTTTTAGTAATGATGGTTGAAATTCAATTATATTAAAATCGCTTTTAGAAAACGACCACAGTATATTTCCGATTAGCAACAAACACAAAGTTAAAGACTTTGTCATAAGGATAAAGATTTAGTATAAATATAGAATTTTCAGTTGAAATTATCAAAGGATATTTTCAAAACATTTATTATTTCATTTCCACCAGTGTAATGCCGTCTCCGCCAAATTGGTCACTCTCAAATTTGAACGTATGAACGTGTGGAAATTTTTTTAAATATTGTTGTACCGTTTGTTTTAATGCGCCGGTTCCTCGGCCATGTATGATTTTAATATTTTTAATCCCATACATCAACACTTTATCCATAAAATTATCTAAAGTGGTAATGGCTTCATCTTTCATTAGTCCACGAATATCTAAATTAAAATCAAATTCACTTTTTTCTATCAATATTTTGGAAGAATATTTTTTATTGGTTGTCGGTTGTAGAGTGGTAGTTTTTTGAACAGATATTAACTGATGTAATTTTACTTTGGTTTGAAAATTCCCAAACGCTACCAATGCTTGGTTATTTTTGATACTTAACACCTCTCCTATTTCACTACCATCTTCTAATTTTACCCTTGCTCCTATTTTAATTTCTGTAGGTGAATGTTGAATTGATTTTTCAGGAATATCTTCTAATTTTTTTTCTATTTGTGTTCTGTTTTCATCTATAAAATTTCTGACTTGCAAGAAGTTTTCTTTATTATTTTTTTGTTCTTTCCAAGTGCGCATTTCATTTTCTAATACTTTGCTTTCGTGGTTAAATCTATCTAACAATCTTGCTTCGTATTGTTTTAGCAAACGTTTTTTTTCTTTTTCTAATTCTTTATTCAAATGCTCATAGCTACTGGTAAGTCCTTGCAGTTGTGTTTCTTTTGCTTGTACATTTTTGCGCAATCCTTTTATAAAATGTTTTTCAGTTTGAATATCTGTTAAAACATCTTCCAACGCTTTTTTATTATCGCCAATTTTGCTATTTGCATTTTTTATAACCTGGTCAGAAAGTCCACTTTTTTTGGCTATTTCAAAAGTAAAAGAACTTCCGGGCTGCCCTAATTGAAGTTGATACAGTGGTTTCAATTGTTTGGTATCAAAGGCCATCGCACCGCTTTGCATATTTGGCGTATTGGCGGCAAAAACTTTTAAATTATTGAAGTGTGTAGTTACTATTCCAAATATATTTTTTTGATGCAACCCGTCTAAAATCGCTTCTGCCATCGGACCGCCCAAAGCGGGATCGGTGCCCATACCCATTTCGTCTATTAATACCAATGTTTTGGGGGTGGCATGCGATAAAAAATAGTTCATATTGGTTAAATGCGAACTGTATGTACTCAAATCATTTTCGATAGATTGTTCATCTCCAATATCCACAAAAAGATGATCAAAAACAGACATTATAGAGCTTTCTTTAGCTGGAATTAACATGCCGAATTGAAACATTAACTGTATCAAACCTATTGATTTCATTACGATAGATTTGCCACCTGCATTTGGTCCAGAAATTACAACGACTCTATTTTTTTCATCTAAAAAAATAGTATTATCAATCACTGGTTTGTGTTGTTTTCTATGATGATGAAATAAAATGGGATGTACAAATTCTCTAAGAGAAATGATTCTTTCAGTAGAAATTTGGGGCAGTGCGCAATGATAGTTTACTGCAAAATATGCTTTTGCTCGAATAACATCTAATTCAGCCATCAATTGTTGGAACGATTCAATAGTAGTTTTATAGGGTTGGATGGCTGCTGTTAGTGAACGTAATATTTTGTGTATTTCTCTACGTTCATCAAGTGTTAATTCTATTAATTCATTATTGAGCAATACCGTTTCGGCAGGTTCGATATATGTAACATTTCCATTTTCACTTTCATCGGTAATAATACCTTTTATGGTTCTTTTAAATTCTGATTTCACCGACAATACACGCCTTCCATCTCTAATGGTTTC
>JBDKHK010000021.1:0-2523 GCA_039797705.1 Bacteroidota bacterium | reverse complement strand
TATAAACATTTGTTTTAGCTTGAGCGACTCGATAATTACAGGTAAATTAATGCAAGATTGTGGTGTGGGAATTGCCAAATATAAAGGTCAAGAACTTAATTTTATAAAAGCCGTTGGGTTTTGGATAGGGCTTTCCTTAGGAGCTGCCATGATTTCTAGAATTACGAAAAATTTTCAAGATTATTTTACCAATTTAGTCATTCAACGCACAGGTGCTGAAATGTACACCGACGGAATTAAAAAATCTTTAGATTTACCTTATGAAGATTTTGAAGACCAACGAAGTGGTGAAACACTAAGTAAATTGCAAAAAGCCCGTACCGATTCGGAGAAACTGATCACGCTTTCTATTTCATTAATATTTCAAACCATCATTGGATTTATTTTTGTGATTGTTTACATTTCGAGAATCGATTATCGTATTGCTTTTGTATTTATACTAACAGCACCAATCATTGCTTTTATTAGTTCTTTTTTAGGAAAAAAAATCAAGGTAGTTTCTAGAAGAATCGTACAACAAACCAATTCGCTTGCTGGATCCACAACTGAAAGTTTGCGAAACATCGAATTAGTAAAAAGTTTAGGCTTAACACAACAAGAAGAAAGTCGATTAAATTCGAATACACATAAAATTTTAGACTTAGAAATAGAGAAAATTCGTTTCATTAGAAGTTTAAGTTTTATTCAAGGAACAACTGTTCATTTTATGAGAACTTCTGTTGTTTTTACCTTATATTATTTCTTGTTTAGCAATAAAATAGTAGTGGGAGATTTGCTTACGATGGTGTTTTTTACCTTCTTTATTTTTAATCCATTACAAGAGTTAAGTGCCTTTATTATTGCAAGAAATGAAACCAAAGTTTCGATGGAAAATTTCGAAAATTTATTAAATGCTACATCTGAATTTCGTCCTGAAAACCCTAAATCGATAGGGAAAATTGCTTCCTTACAATTTATAAATGTTAGTTTTAAACACAAAACAGCAAAATTTTCAGCGGTCGAAAACATCAATTTTCATATCAAACAAGGAGAAACCGTAGCGTTTGTTGGCCCATCTGGTGCTGGAAAAACAACTTTAGTAAAGCTATTAGTAGGTTTATATCCGCCAGCGTTAGGTCAAGTTTTATATAACGGTATCGATTCTACTATTATTGATTTATTAGATTTACGCAAGCAACTTGGTTTTGTAACACAAGATGCACAATTATTTTCGGGTACTATTCGTGAAAATTTATTGTTTGTAAAACCAGACGCTACAGATCAAGAGCTTTTGGAAGCTTTACACAAAGCCAGTTGCGAGAAACTACTAAATCGTGCCGAAGACGGACTAAATTCGACCATTGGCGAAGGAGGAATTAAAGTTTCTGGTGGCGAAAAGCAACGTTTGTCTATTGCTCGTGCCATATTAAGAAACCCTAATTTATTAATTTTCGACGAAGCAACCTCAGCATTAGATTCGATTACCGAAGAAGAAATAAATACTACCATTAGAAGTATTTCAGACCAAAACCGAATTACTGTCCTTATTGCACATAGATTGTCGACCATTATGCATGCTGATAATATTTTTGTTCTAGAACAAGGCAAAATCATCGAACAAGGCAAACACGAAGATTTATTGTTAGAAAAAGGTTTGTATTATGCCATGTGGAGACAACAGATTGGAGAGAGGAAGTAATTTCAAACTCAAAAAAAAGCTATCACTTCGCATCTGTTGTTTTTTATTATATTTGTGATGAAACCGAATCACACAATATGTTGATAACTTGTAAAAACTGCGACCGAAATTTTCAAGGAAATTATTGTAATAATTGTGGACAGCCTGCTGAGACTCACAAAATGAATATCCCTTTTTTATGGCATGACATACAACATGGATTATTTCATTTCGATAAAGGAATGCTTTTTTCTGCAAAAGAATTGTTCACAAGACCAGGACATTCCATAAGGGAATATATAGAAGGTAAGCGTGTACAACATTTTAAACCTATTTCCTTAGTTATTGTTTTAGCAACTCTTTATGGTCTTTTGTACCATACCTTTCATATCAACTTAACCAATTCTGAGAATACTCTAAAAGGATTTAATGAATGGACCGCATCACATTATTCGTGGGTAACCTTAGCTACTATCCCTTTTTATACCTTAGGAACTTTTATTTGTTTCCGAAAATCAGGATACAACATCATAGAATTTATAATACTTAATACCTATAAAGCTTCCCAAAGACTAATCTTCCATATAACTACTTTTCCCCTGCTCTATTATTTTAATGGAACTCCTACTATAAGAATCATTACAATTATTATTTATTGTATAGATGTACTGCTTATTTTTTGGACTAATATCCAGTTTTTCGACAATCTTAGTTTTAAAAAGGTTTTATTGAGATCTATTTTGAGTCATCTTATTTTTTTAATAAGCTTCAGTATAACTATTGCTATAATTACATCTCTTATATATAAAATATCCTATTTTTAAAAGTAAAAGCCTTTCAAAAAATTGAAAGGCTTTTACTTTTAA
>JBDKHK010000020.1:0-3854 GCA_039797705.1 Bacteroidota bacterium | reverse complement strand
CAAAAATGTCTGCTGAATTAAAAAATATGCGTTCAGAATGGGAAAGAACTATCTAATAGATACGAATGTTATTATAGATTTTGCAAACAATAAATTACCCAAACATTCTATTGTTTTTCTTGCTGAGATAATTGATTACGAGCCGAAAATTTCTATCATCAACAAGATAGAATTATTAGGTTTTACCAATACAACAAAACCAATTATTGCTTTTGTAAAAGCGTCTTTAATTTATGATTTGGACGATACTATTGTGAATAAAACCATAGAACTTCGCAAAAACCATAAAATAAAACTTCCTGATGCCATTATAGCATCTACTGCTATTGTTCACAAACTCACATTGATAACACACAACCTAAACGACTTTAAAAATATCAAGAATTTAAAAGTGATGGATTCGTACTCGTTGAAGAAAGAAATTGTTTAGCTCTATCTTAAATTTATGCAGAGTGCTGCTTCGCTTTGCCTAACACTCAGAAACGCTGCTCAGAAAGAAAGAAATTTCGCTTTGCTCAATAGGACGGTCGGTGCTTAGACGCAATATTTTTTTGTATATTCGCAGTAAAACAAGAGTTATGGTAGAGCTGAAATTACCATTAAATAATACGCAGTTGGAAATTCTGAAATTGTTTTCACAGCCTTTAAATGAAGCAGATTTAAAGGAAATAAAAATGCTTTTGGTAAAGCATTTGTCAGAAAAGTTCAGTAAAAAGGTAGCCGCAATAAGCGACGAAAAAGGCTATACACAGACTGATTTCGACAGTTGGCTAAACGATGAAAAACAATAATGCTCACTGCGCTCGTTGATACAAACGTACTCATGGTGGCACTTAGTCCGCGCAGTAATTTACATTGGTTATACCAGGCATTTATCAATGGAGAATTTCAGTTGGTTATAAGCAACGAAATTTTGTTGGAATATGAAGAACAAATCCGCTATCGCTACCACGAATCTGTAGTTGCCGATTTCTTACTTATCGTTGCAGAAGCCCCGAATATATTGCACACAGAGCCGCACTTCAAATGGCAACTAATTACCGCCGATATGGACGATAACAAATTTGTAGATACATACATTGCTTCTGCCGCCGATTATTTGGTTACGCACGACCGCCATTTTGATGTGTTAAAGCAAAGCAATTTTCCTGTGATAAATATTGTAAACGCTTACGGGTTCGAAGTAATATTAAAAGAAACAAGATAAAATTTTTAGAAATCCTATAAATCTTTTGGTTCTATTTGTAGTGCTTCCGCAATTTTTCTTTCACAGCAGAGTCTCTCGCAGAGGACGCTGCGAAATTACTTAGCCTGTCTTAAATTTACGCAGAGTGCTGCCTCGCTTTGCCTAACGCTCAGAAACGCTGCTTGGAAAGAATGATATTTTAGCGACTTTTACTGGAAAGTATATATATCGTGGAGTTTCTATAGATAGAAATGACATAGTCTATACATTTGATGGTAGATACTTTTATGTTGGTGTAAAATTTTAAAAGCCAAAAGAGAGATTATAGTCTTTATATAATAAGATGATTTTTTTATAATAGAACTAAATAAAATAATTCATATTTTATTTCTCCAATTCTTCCTTGAACTCGTTTAAAGAACTAGAAACTTTTTATATCACTTCATTAAGTGCTTTAAGATTTTTGAGTGATTATTGTTTCTTTAGCTAAGATTTTACGTTTAGTTCTTTTTTAAATTTTTATGTAAAATAATTACTATATAATCGGTTTTTTTACGATTAAGTATTTTTTATTGTACATTTATTTGTAAAAATATTTGCATATAATCGGAATATTTCCGACTTTTATATTATAATTTTACACAATGACATTCAGAAGAAAGGTAAAAGAATACGCAGAGGCTCCGATTACACATCAAATAGTGGCAGAAATGCTTCCTGAATATAATCGCCCTAATGACAAAATCAGCGAGCTGCTAAAGAACGGAGAGTTACTTGCTGTACGAAGAGGTCTATATGTTCCAGGTCCAGAAACAGATTTATCTATTCCAAATTCATTTCTGATTGCTAATCATTTAAGAGGTCCAAGTTATATTTCTTTAGAATCAGCATTGTCATATTGGAATATAATTCCTGAAAGAGTTTACCAAATAAGTTCAGTTACTTTAAAAACTACTAAAAATTATACAACACCAATTGGTAGGTTTAGTTATCAATACTTAGCTGCACCGTATTATTCGTTCGGTGTTCAGAGTGTTAAACTTGCAGCCCAACAAACCGCTTTAATTGCTTCGCCGGAGAAAGCACTTTGCGATAAAATAATTTTAACCTCAGGCGTCTTGCTTAGAAGTATTTCTCAAACACGAGATTTTTTATTAGATGATATGCGAATGGATGAAGAAATACTACGCACACTAAATATATCCACTATTCAATCGTGGATAGAAGATGCACCTAAAAAAAATAGTTTACAAATGCTTATTAAAACACTCGAACAATTATGATAAAAGAATGGATAGCTGAATATAAACCAACAAACGAAGAAGAAACTTTATCTGCTATGCGTGAGATAATGCAAGAAATTGCACTGGCTGGATTGTCGCGAACAGATTTTTTTGAGAAAGCAGCATTTTATGGTGGAACAGCACTTCGAATTTTTTATAATTTAGATAGATTTTCAGAAGATTTGGACTTTTCTTTAATGGAAAAAAATCCAAATTTTTCGTTAGAGCCTTATTTTACTGCTATTGTTACAGAATTTGAAGCAATTGGTATGAAAGTGAGCATAAGAGAAAAAGATAAAAAAATAAAAACTTCGGTAGAATCTGCATTTCTAAAATCAGAAACCATTTGGAAAGAATTGATTTTGGAAGATATTGTGAAGCAAGCAGGAATTCAATCTAATAAAAATATTAAAATAAAAATTGAGGTAGATGTTAAACCACCGCTTAGTTTTAAAACAGAAGAAAAATTATTGCTTCGTCCATTTTCTTTTTATGTAAAATGTTTTACGAGCTCTAATTTATTTGCAGGTAAAATGCACGCTTTATTATTTAGAAAATGGAAAAACAGAGTGAAAGGTAGAGATTGGTATGATTTGGAATGGTATATCAGAAAAGGAATTTCGCTTGATGTGAAACATTTTTTACAAAGAGCGAAAGATACCAATGATTGGCACGAAGATTCTATTACTAATCAACAAATTTTACAACTTTTAAAGGATAAAATTAATGTAGTATCTTTTGAAAATATTAAAGAAGATGTTGTTCTTTTTATTAAAGATGAACAAGCACTTGAAATGTGGAATAAAACCTATTTTGACAACTTAATTGAAAAAATAAAGTTTGAAAATAACTAACTTAATTCAGTATTATTTATCCAATTCATAATTAAATTCATCTAGCGAAGAAGATACTTCTTTCCCAGCAGAGTCTCTCGCAGAGGACGCTGCGAAATTGCTTAGCTTAGCTTGTCTTAAATTTATGCAGAGTGCTGCTTCGCTTTTTTCTAACGCTCAGAAACGCTGCTCGGGAAGAATAAATTTTAAGGTGTCATCACTGTAGTATCTTTTCCACTAATCTTAAACACATGACAGCAGTCATGCCCAACTACTAATGTTTCTTGTGCCACAATTTTACCATTTATTTCTCCAAAAAACTCTACCGTCATGCTTTCGGTCGAGCGTGAAATTTGTCCATCAGAAACCACCGGATAGCCATACTGTCTGTACAAATCCCATTGAAAAGAATTCGCACCTTCCGATGAATTTATCAACGTATCATTTGTTTTATTTTTAGTATAAAATTTAGTCAGTAATCTTGCCATCGGCGGCATAGTAATATCTTCTACTTTAATTGAAATAGTTCGATATTCTTCTGTACATATACTA
>JBDKHK010000019.1:0-13672 GCA_039797705.1 Bacteroidota bacterium | reverse complement strand
CATTATTAATTGTGACAAATGGATACGCTAAAAGAACTGATAAAAATTGTTAATAGGAAAAGATTGTCAAAAATAGATGTCTTTGATAAGACTTTTTTGAGCGATAATAATACTAATTTATATTTTAAACTCTATGAAGGATTAGAATCTGGTAAAATAACCGATGATGCTTCAGCAGCTTTATATTTATATGGAAAGGACGATAAAGATGCAAAATTTAGAAAACTAAAATCGCGTTTCAGAACTAAATTACAAAAAACACTTTTACTCTTAGATACCGAAGATGTATTTATCAATAATCAAAGCAAGGCTTATTATGAATGTTTAACAGCCAATCAAATTATAGAAATTATTATAAAGATGACTGGTACGACTAAGTTAGTACACGAAATAGTAAAAGAAAACTACAACAAAGCAATCCAATACAATTTTTATGATATTGCCAGAAATTATTCTTTCTATTTAATGAGCTATTTTGCTATTATTGGTGATTTAAAATCATTTGATAAAGAAAAAGACAATTACCTAAAATTTATAGAATTAGCACAAAAAGAACAATATGCTAAATTTATATATTTTAAATCCATCGTATTGTTTGAAAATAAAATGCCCATAACAGATGCATTGTTGGAAGAAGTAAAACAAAATTTAGCCGAATTGCTTTCTATCCGCTTGCTGCTTCAAAATAATATTGAAATTGATTTCTATTATTTTTATTTAGCTTTTGAATATTATCAAAAAAGCAACCAACTGAACGATTTAATTAGAATTTGTAATGAAGCAGACACACTGGTAGCATCCAATCCAAAAGCTTTTACCAATACAAGAAAAATAATTTCGTTCTTATATAGATTATCGGCATTGTTATCACAAAGAAAATACAAAGAAGGTTTAGCAGAAATTTTGGAAGAATCAAAATTTGATTTGCCAAATAATTATTTAAATTGGTTTGTATTGAGAGAATACGAGTTTAAATTAAACATACAAAATAAAAATTTGGAAGGCGCAGAAAGAACATATAATGAAATACTAAATAATCCTGCGTATAAAAGACAAGATGAAAAAATTCAAGAAAAATGGAAAATTTATCATGCTTATTTTGTTTTCATGAAAAATTTTTACTCCAATGGAGACTTTAAATTCAATATGGCAAGATTTTTGAATGATGTTCCTGTAAATTCAAAAGATAAATCTGGTTATAATTTTGCCATTCGAGTAATAGAAATATTATTCCACGCCGCCAAAAAAGATTACAATTTGATTTTTTCTAAAATGGATGCTTTAAAAATTTATAGAACTCGATATTTAAATGATAACACCTATAAACGAAATCATCTTTTTTTGAGCGTGCTAATAAGAGCAGAAAAATCAGGATTTAACTCGAAAGAAATGAAGCAGGCAAATTGGATAGAATTAAAAGAATTGAGAAAACAAAATAACTACATAATAGCCGATTGGGAAATTATTCCTTACGAAGAATTATGGGATATTTTTGTCGAATTATCTAAAAGATAAACAATCGAATTCTAAAATAAATAAACCATACAAATACTATTAAAATACTAAACTATGAATCAGCACATTAAAAAAATCTTTACCGTTTTAATAGTTGCGTTACCATTAATCGCAACAGCACAAAACACCAAAAAACAACCTGCCAAAACACCCGCTGCCAAAAGTCAAGTTGTTCAAACCGAAATAAAAACACCCACCCCTCCACTTACGGCTATCGATTCATTGCAGCAAATAAATGCCGCTATTTTATTAAAACCATCTTATGAATTGTCCATAAAACGGGCCGCAATATTAGCCCGATTAGGAGATTACTCTGGCGCAATATTAAATTATACCGATGCAATACAATTAAATAATACGGAAAAAAGTGCTTACTATGAACGTGGAAATGCACAATATGCCGTAGGCGAAGTGAAAGGCTCTTTAGCAGATTTTGATAAAGCCATCGAATTAGACAGCTTGATGCCAGAATATTATTTAAAAAGAGGAATTACTAAACGAACATTGAAAAATTACATAGGTGCTTTAGCAGATTTTGATAAAGCCATCGAGTTAAAACCAGATTATTCAGAAGCATTTAATAATAGAGGTCTTTGTAAATTTTATACAGACGACGAATTGAATGTAACCGCTATAAATGATATAGACAAAGCCATCGAATTAAACCCCAATTATGCGGAGGCTTATAATAACAAGGGCGATTATTTTATTAATGAAGAGAATGATAGTGCTGCTTGTGCTAGCTGGACTAAAGCAGCAGAACTTGGAAATGCAAAAGCTAAAAAATCTATTGACAAATATTGCATTCCAAAAATGGAAGAAAATAAATTGATTATTGAACCAGAAAAACAAATAGAACCATCTCCCATTATTCAAGAGCAACCAATAGAAAAAATAACATCTACAAAAATAGATTCATTAATAGAAAATACATCTCCAAAATCAGAACAAATTTTGAATGAAAATACGCAAGAAATTAAAAAAGTAGAATTAAAACCAGGACCACCAGTTTTGTTAAAAGACATAAATCAAGAAATTAAAAAAGAAGAAGCAAAAAGCTCCGTACAGGATTCAATAGTAATGCCTCCCAAGGAAAAACCGACACCGGCAGCCACCGATAAAAAAGAGGATAAAGAAACCAAAAAAGATAAACCAGACGCCCCTAAAGAATGATATTATAAAAATACTTGCCTAAAATTTAAAAAATGAACATAAAAAATAGCATCTCTTTTGGGATGCTATTTTTTTGGAATAATAAAGTGACCGCGGAAGGATTCGAACCCTCAACCCTCAGAGCCGAAATCTGATATTCTATCCAATTGAACTACGCAGCCATTTTAATAAATATATAAATGATAAGTTGTCTGTATATTTGCATCAAAATGATGGCAAAATTACATTCATTTTTTATAATATCAAAATAGAATAATAATTCGTATTCAATCATCTCAACAATAAAGTATGGAAGCAAGAAAAGCATCAGAAACGCTCAATATACAAACAGAATTGATTATGCCGGCACATACCAACCCAATCGGAAATTTAATGGGAGGACATTTGCTTAGCTGGATGGATGTTTGCACCGGCATTTCTGCCATTAAACACTGTGGAGGTATTTCTGTAACAGCAGGACTGGACAATGTATCTTTCAATTTACCAATAAAAATGGGCGATATCGTAATTTTAAGAGCATTTGTAACCCGTGCATTTAGTACATCTATGGAAGTAATTTGTGAAGTGTTTATTAAAAATATAATTACTCAAGCAGAAGTAAAATCACACGAAGCCTTTTTCACTTTTGTTGGAATAGATTTTCAAGGAAAACCCATTTGTTGCCCACAAGTAATACCTGAATCAGATAGAGAAAAAGAATTATTTGAATCTGCATTAGGGCGCAGAGAATTGCGTTTAATTAATGCCGGAAAATTAAATCCTAAAGACTCCGTTTACTTGAAAAAAGATTTCTTTAATGAAGGATAAATTTTTCTTTATTAATTTAGATTACTTCTCAATAATTGACCAAATATTTTTTTCTTTCCTAAGTCTTCATGAAATTTAGTAACACCATTATTGGTATAAGCTTCTTCGCCATTAATAAATACATGTTGTACTACTTTTCCACTTCTTTTTATTAGTCGGTAGCCACCATCAAAATGAGGGTGATAATCTTCAATCGGTTCTGTATTTAAATCAATGTCTAATTTTGAAGGGTCAATAATTACTACATCAGCACGCTTTCCTACGGAAATATCCCCAGCATCTATCCCCAAATAATCTGCAGGTTCTTTAGTAAGCCTGTAAATTGCTTTTTCTATTGGCATAATATCTGGATGATGAGTAGCTTGTTTGAGTAAATGCAAAGCGCCGTCATGGAAAGCCATATTTACATTGTGAGCCCCCGAATCGTTAAATCCTGGAAAGCAATGTTTGCTTGCCAGTAATTCCATGCGCACACTTTCTCTATGATTAGAAGTTTCGCATTTCCAACGGATATGCGTATCATATTCTTCCAATAAATCCATAAAATGTTCAACAGAATCTTTACCGGCTTCTTGTGCTATTTGTTCAAAATTTTTACCAATATGGGAAGCAACAGGAGATTTTACCACCCACATTTCTTTTAAGGCCCGTGGAAATACAGAGGCTGCTTTATGGTTCCACTCTTTTACAAATTGTTTTCTGAAAGCGGGACTTTTAAACATTGCTTTTCGTTCGGCCTCTGTAGAACTAATAGCTTTTATCATGGACGGGAACTCTTCAAATAAGGGCGTCACAGGACCATCTCCATAATTCATAAATGGTACAGCAAGTGTTTGAAATTTCATATTGGCTCTTAATACACTATTCCCTAAGAAGCCAAGTAATTGGAGCAAATGATATATTTTTTCGTTAGATTTTAAATCCAACGCTGCAACAATTGTTGTTTTTAATGTTTTTTTGAAAAATCCACCTTGGCTTAATCGCACAATGGTGCCAAAAGATGTTTTGTCTATTGCATTGGGAGTTATTTGCAATACTCGATGGTGCTTGCGTAAAACGTTTGCCAGTCGTTTGTATTCAGATTTTGCGGCTAATTGTGAAGGAACAGAAAATCCGGTAAATTTTGGTGCATACACGCCTGCCCAGCGGTGAAAGGGTAACATATCTATAGAAATACCCAAATACCCTGCCTGAATGGCTTCTTCTGCAATGGCTTCCATTTTCTGTAATTCTTCTTCACTCGCTATTTTTTCTGTAAAACTTCTTTCCAATCCCATTACATGCATGCGTAAGTTAGAGTGACCTAAAAAAGAGGCAATATTTGGTCCAACTGGAACGGTGTCTAAGTGTTCATAGTATTCTCGTACATTTTTCCATTTTATATTTCCTACTATCCATTGGCTTAGTGCCTTTGCAGGAATATTTTCAACCCGAGCAAATAAATCGACAATTTCAGTATCCTTTCCTAATGCAGCAGAAAGAGAGCAATTACCAATGATTACGGTAGTTACACCATGTCGAACTGACTCTTCTAAGGCAGGCATTACTTCTAATTCGGCATCATAATGTGCGTGAATGTCTAATAATCCGGGCATCACCCACTGCCCAGAGGCATCTATTTCTTTTGCACCTTCAATAGTCGGAGCTTTATCAACAACTGAATCAATTTTATTTCCTTTAATTATAACATCTTTTAGTACTCCTTTTTTGCCAGTTCCGTCAAAATAAAGTCCGTTTCGTATGATAGTAGTGTTCGTATTCATATTCATTTTTAATAAAATTTTTTTAGCGCAAATAAAGTTACAATAATATCCAAAATTATCAATGCTAAAAAATGATAAACAAACGTAAATTAATAGAAGTAAAGAAAGAGTTTTTTTGTATTTGTTAATTCATTTTATACCTTTATGGTAATAATATAAGTATGGCATATAAGGTAAAAGTAATTTTAGACGGTAAAGATTACACGTTAAATGTACATGATGACGAAACAATTTTAGATGCCGCTATCAATGCAGATATAGATCCACCTTATGCATGCCGTGTGGCAGCTTGTTGTACTTGCAAGGCAAAATTAATAGCTGGGAAAGTGGTAATGGAGGATGATGAACCTTTGACAGAGGAAGAAAAAGAAGAAGGGTTTATCCTTACCTGCCAATCTCACCCTAAAGAAGATTGCACTATTAGTTATGATGAAGCATAAATACCATTTTATACTTCAAATAATTCTCCTACTTTTAATACCTTAATAGCATTACTTATTTGATGATTGCTAAAATAATCCCGAACGATTTTTATAGGTTCTGATGGTGGTTCGTCGCTTAAATCGAATGTACCATAATGCATTGGAATAAATGTTTTTCCATTTAGTACCTGAAAGGCTTCTATTGCTTCTTGAGGAGATATGTGTGCCCATTTCATCATATATCTTGGCTTATAAGCTCCAATAGGCATTAAACAAACATCAAAAGCATTAAAATATTCGTTTATTTCTTTAAAATGGGAACTATACGCCGTGTCGCCAGCAAAATAGATGGAGGTGTCAGTATGTTGGATAGCAAAACTTCCCCAAAGAGTTGTATTAAAATCATTGATAAATCGCCTATTCCAATGTTTTGCTGGCAAAAGTGTAATATCAAGATTTGGAGTGTCATACCGTTGCCACCAAGCTGCTTCTTGTATATTTTTTACTCCAATATTTTTTAATATTTTTTCAAAACCCAAAGGACATAGAATCGTCACAGTAGGATTGAAAGCAAGCAATTTTTTTAAAGTAGAAATATCTAAATGATCTCGATGACCATGAGAAAGTAATATGTAATCTATATTATTGAAATCCTTAATTTCACAAGGTAAATCATGTTTTCTTTTCAAAAATGGAGTAATATTATTAAATATAGGATCTGTAAGAATGGTAGTATTATTTACACGAAAGAAAAAGGAGGAATGTCCGAGCCATGTAATGTTATTCGTTTTAGTATTTAAAAAATCAATATTTCGAATGACTTCCGGTTTGAATAAGTCCTTCTTTTTTTCTTTTTTTTGAGGATTAAATGAAGTTATCCATTTTAACAGTCTGCTTGCTGGAAGTTTCTCCATTTTATCATTGGAAATATATTGTCCGTTTGCATAAAGATTTCCCTTTACATTATCTCGAATGAATGAAAGGTCGGCATTGTATCTATATTCATTTTTCATAATAAAAAAAACCTGTTAGAATTTCTAACAGGTTTTTAATGGATTTGTTTATAAATTATCTAACAGGAGAGAAGTCAACACGTCTGTTTGTGTGGTGTTGGTTCTCATTAGAAGCATCTTTAATAAGAGGATCTGATTTTCCCATTGGCAATCTGATAAATCTATCTTCAGATATTCCGTAGTTTTCTTTCAAATATTTGATAGTTGAAAGAACACGATTTTCTGATAGTTTTTGATTATAGTCAGAAGAACCTCTGATGTCAGTATTACCTTTTACGTTTACTTTTAAATCAGGATTTGTTACCATGATAGTTCCTACTTTTCTCAATTCGCTTACTGCTTCCGGAGTAATATTGTATTTATTTAAGTCGAAATAGATAGAAGTAAATTTCCATAAGTTGTCTTCTACAGCTTCTATTTTCTTGCTTACAGCTACATCATCATAAGGAACACCACCTTTGAATGCGATATTAGCAGTATCAGGCTCTGGTAATATATTTTTGCAATCAACAATTGGATATTGAGGCGAAGAGAATGGTTCTGGATCTATTGTGTCAGGACAACCATCTTTATCACTGTCTAATGTTACTCCATGAGCATCAACAGCGTAACCAGCTGGTGTATTTGGTTCTTTGTCTAAAATGTCTAATACGCCATCTCCATCAGAGTCTTTTAAGTTTACTTCTTTTGGTTTTGGTACGTTCGCCATAATAAATGCTAAAGGATTCACCCATTCAACATGTTCTTTTTGAGAACCAATGCGACCGAATTTGTAAGAGAAACCAATATTAACGTATGCATAAGCATCTCTGTTCATTTTAGATAAAGAGTTTACAACAGTACCATTGCTGTTTACTTTTGTAGAGAAATTGAATGCATCTACTTTGTCAGAGTTGGTGAAAATCATATTACCTTCAACGCTCATGTCAAATGATTTGCTCAATTTGAATTTCATTCCTACACCAAAAGGGAAAATAACCTCTGTGAATTTATTTGTATAACCTTTTAGGTATTGGCTGTTATTGATAGGCTTGTCATCTTTTACATTGTATATTTGAGAGGACATACGTACTAAACCAACCCCAATTTTAGTGTATAAAGCAAATTTTCTAGATTTGATAGGCTTGCCAGTCATTTGAGATTTGATGAACTTATTATAAGAAGTTCCTAATCCTAACCAGTCAATATAAAAATTAACGGCAGCTTGGTGAAATACATTTGTTTTAAAATAAACAGGTTGGTCAAAACCTAATTGTTTCCAATATTGTCTATCCTCAGAAAAACCACCTTGCTCTACTGTTCTTCCTAATAATCTTCCTAAAGTATAGTCAAAGTTTAAACCAAATGCACTGTTAAACATTTTAGTTAAACCCATACCAACACCCCATTGGATTTCACTTGGTTTTTTTAATTGACGAGCCCAGTCATAACTTCTGATGTCTGTAAAAGGCGTAGTTGCACCAAAGTGAATATTTAAACTCCAATCTTTTAAGAATTTTTTTGGATCAACATTGTAATACTTACTGGCATCTTTTGTCTCTATTGTTCCACTTGGAGAATCAGAGGTTACACCCACGCTGGAATTTTTCTTAACTTTCTGAGCATACGCACCTGATACGAACGATAGGCACATAGCAGAAAGTAAAAAGAAGTTCAATTTGATTTTCATTTTAATGTATTTTGGGTAAAAATAGTGAATGTTTGTTAAATAACAAAAAAATCTAACTAATAATTAAAGATTTATTCAACATAATCGAGTTCCTTGCTAAAAGTATCCTTTAATGTGTATAAAGCAACGAATGCCAATGCAAAGACAATAAGCCCTACATATAGACTGGAGGCAATGTATGAATTACCAGCTGTTTTGAAAGAATCTGCTACAATATTGATTAATGGAACGGCGCCTCTAACGAAATTAGGAACGGAGGTGGTAACGGTGGCACGCAAATTTGTGCCAAACTGTTCAGATGCAGTAATATTAAACACTGCCCAATATCCAGATGAAAATCCTATTAATACACAGGAGATATAAAACATTGTCAAATTTTGCTTTCCAATAAATAGATAAAATAGTATTGAAAATATAGATAAAATTAAAAATGTAAAAATTGCTTTTTTTCTGCTTTTTAAATATTGACTAAACAATCCACTTGCCATATCGCCAAAACACAAACCTATATAACTATACATAATCGCTTTTGATGGCATAGGTGTTTCCGTCATGTTCATGGCTTGCCCCATTTCTTTTGAAAAAAATACAAATGAATTTACAATATACCATATTGGAAGCCCTACCAGTATAACGCTTAAGTATTTTGTAAAAGTAGGCATGTCTCTAAATAATTTGAATACATTTCCTCTGGAGACTTCTTTTTTTTGTGCAATTTGTTTAAACATCCCTGATTCTAATACACCAATTCGCATCAACAATAATACTATTCCCATGCCACCGCCAATGAAATAATTTACTCGCCAACTTATCAAATCAGGATAAGAGGAAAGCAGGCTGGCAACAACTGCACCCAACACTCCAACACTGGCTATGATGGTAGCACCTAAACCCCTTTTTTCTTTCTGCATTGTTTCGCTTACCAACGTTATGCCTGCACCTAATTCACCTGCCAGTCCAAAGCCTGCAATAAATCGAAGTATTTTATATTCTTCAATGGTATGTATTGTCCCATTTAAAATATTAGCGATAGAGTATAAAAAAATAGAGCCGAACAATACGGATAATCTCCCTTTTTTATCTCCAAGAATCCCCCAAAATATACCGCCTGCCAACATTCCCCACATTTGAAAATTAAATAGCATTTTTCCGTAATATGCCAAGTCTGCATCAGAAGTAATGCCAATTCCTTTTAAACTCGGTACTCTTATTACTCCAAACAACACTAAATCGTAAATATCCACAAAATACCCAAGTGCAGCTACTAAAATAAGAAGTGTAAGTCCTTTTTGCTTATCATCTTTTTTCATACAATTTTATTAATGTAATAGAGTGTAAAGTACATGTTTTATTTTACTGCCATACAATTATTCTAAAAATTCTTTCATTGCTGTATAAGTTTCTTCAGGATAAATATTTAAACAGAAATGTCCGCCCTTTACTTGTTTATAAAGTTCATCAGGTGGCAATACTATTTTGTCTTTATCGCTGTGAATTCTCAACGGATTTGGTAAAGTAGATACTATTTTTTTTTGAAATCCCATCTCCAGCATTAACGCAAGTTGTGTATTACTAAAATTATCAAAATTATCCATAATTTTAGATTGTATTTCTTTAACTCGCTCATCTTTTATTTTATTGAGTAAATATCTTTTTAAATAACTTGTTTTTACAGCACCTGTTACGGCTGTAAGCATAGTAAATCTAGGTAATTTAGGAAATACATGAATGATTTTTTTAGGATCATTAAACGAACCAATCATGCAAATTGAATTTTCTTGAATTTCTCTTATTTGAAATGAAAAATATCCACCCATAGAATGACCTACTAATTTATCTTCTTTGCTGATATTGTATTGATTGATTAATTGTCGTGAAAATTGCTGCACCGTAATTAATGGAAATGTAAATTTATCTAAAATCGGTCGATAGTCCACATGAATAATCTTGTATTTATGTTTGTTGAAAAATGGAATTAAATCATTAAAAACAAATGTGTCTTCACCAAATCCGGGTAATAAAAAGAGTTTTTTTTGCATAGAACGAAAATAATGAATCTTTCTATAACAACAGATTTACTAAAGAATATAATTATTAACGTATTTTTGCAACATGACAAATCTTAGATTACCAGCAGAATGGGAGCTACAAGATGCCATTCAAATTGCATTTCCAAGTAAACATTCTGATTGGCAAAATTATTGGGAAGAAGTAATACCTTGCTATGTAAACATCATTAAAATGATTGCTTCCTATCAACCATTAATTATTGTAGGTGATGATAAAAATGAGGTTGAATATTATTTGCGTGATTTAGAAAAAACAAATATTCACGTAATTGAATTACCAATCAATGATACTTGGGCAAGAGACCATGGAGCAATAACGGTTCAGCACGGAGAGAACTATTTGATTTATGATTTTGTATTCAATGGATGGGGATTAAAATTTGCCGCAGATAAAGATAATTTGATAACCGGTGAATTATGGAACAAAGGAATTTATCATGCTAAAGAAAAAATACATCCTGGTTTAGTATTGGAAGGTGGAAGTATAGAAAGCGATGGAAAAGGCGTTTTGCTAACAACAACCAATTGCTTGCTTTCGCCCAATAGAAATCCACATTTATCTAAAGAACAAATAGAACAACAATTGATAAAATTGTTTGGATTAAAAAAAGTTTTTTGGCTGGAACATGGACATTTAATAGGAGATGATACAGATGCACATATTGATACAGTAGCAAGATTTTGTGATGAACGAACCATTGCTTATGTTCAATGCACCGATAGGGATGAAGTACATTATATGGATTTGAAAAAAATGGAAGAAGAATTGCAAGCCCTTAGAACATTAGATGGGGAGCCTTATACATTAGTACCTTTGCCAATGGCGGAGGTTATTTTTGCACCAGACGATAATAGAAGGTTGCCTGCAACGTATGCCAATTTTTTAATAATGAATGAAGTCGTTTTATTGCCAACTTATAATATTACTCAAGATGAATTAGCTTTATCACAACTACAAACTGCTTTTCCAAACAAAAAAGTAGTAGGAGTAGATTGCAAAGCATTATTATTACAACATGGTTCATTGCATTGTATCACCATGCAATACCCAAAAGGAAGCATAGAATGGAAAAATTTATAATCTAATTTCTCATTAAATGGTTATTAAAAACAACAAAACATGAAAGTAGGAATCGTACAACAAGCCAACAACAATGATAAAGTAGCTAACATTGCAAAGTCACTCAAAGGAATAGAAGAATGTAAACAACAAGGAGCCGAATTGGTAATATTACAAGAGCTACATTGCGGTATTTATTTTTGTCAGGCAGAAGAAACAGACATCTTCAATATGGCAGAGCCGATACCAAGTGAAACCACCCAATTATTTTCCGAAGCTGCAAAAAAACACGGAGTAGTTTTAATTACTTCTTTATTTGAAAAAAGAGCACCCGGATTATATCATAATACATCTGTAGTTTTTGAAAAAGATGGAAGTATTGCAGGCGTTTACCGAAAAATGCACATTCCAGATGATCCGGCGTATTATGAAAAATTTTACTTCACGCCAGGTGATATTGGATTTAAGCCTATTCAAACTTCTGTTGGAAAATTAGGGGTATTGGTTTGCTGGGATCAATGGTATCCGGAAGCAGCCAGATTGATGGCATTAAGCGGTGCTGAAATCTTAATTTATCCAACAGCTATCGGCTGGGAAAGCACCGATACCAACGAAGAAAAAAACAGACAATTTACAGCATGGCAAACAGTGCAACGTGGACACGCCGTAGCCAATGGACTGCCGGTAGTAGCGGTCAATAGAGTAGGACACGAACCTGACTGGACGGGTGTAACCAATGGCATTCAGTTTTGGGGACAAAGTTTTGTTGCCGGACCGCAAGGGGAAATTTTATATTCTGCTCCAAGCGATAAAGAAATAAATACAGTTATTGAAATAGATAAAAACCGCACAGAAGATGTTCGACGTATTTGGCCATTTCTAAGAGATAGAAGAATAGATGCTTATCAAGATATTTTGAAAAGATATATAGATTAACTAACTAACTAAATAAATACCCAACCAATATTTACCTACGTTCAAGAAATTTAAAAATTAAACCAACCTACACGGAATTTCTAAATCTTCTGTTAAGTAATAACAACAGCACATTCGGTGATATCCATCTGCTATAATTAACCCGTCTTTACCACGCACAAGTAGGATAGGAGAGAGTTTCTTTTTGTTTTTTATTTTATTGATATTTTTCTGTACATGTATATTTTTTTTGGGCAATAAGGTTAGTTTACTGGCACGCAAAATATCTTTAGATTTTTTAAGAATTGTCTTTGCTTTCTTTAATTCATCAGCAATTGCTTGAGCTTCTTTTGTCGGCATCAAGAGTTCTAGATAATCAACAGCCGCAGGGAAATCTTGAGTTTCTGGATCTGACAACCAAATATCAGTTCTACTTAATATTTTTTTTTGTTTTATCTTTTGTTTTTTTACGTTCTCGGTATTCATGATAATTATATTTAAATAAGTTTTAATATTGATATGAATTTATCTTATTATTATTTCGCATAACTTTTATAAGTGCAACATGGTTATTGCTTTTTCCCGTCACTTGCCAATAACATATAAGATTGTCTGGATTGTATTGCTCTTTTATAAGTTCAAATTGTAAATTATTATCAATAAATATTTTCTTACAATATTCAAAATTTTCTTCAGAGGTAGTTGCAATTCTGTAAACTCTGATTTTGTGAAAATTGTCTATAAAATATTGAAGATAAATTAAGAGTCTTAAAGTAAGCATTACCATAAAAGCTCCTAAAATGGCTAAATAAATATGACCTGACCCCACCGCCATTCCCAATGATGAGGTTGCCCAAATTGTAGTAGCAGTAGTTACACCTGCAATTTTATTGTCCTCTTTAAAGATAACGCCTGCTCCTAAAAAGCCAATACCTGTAATGATATTAGCGGCAAGCCTATCTGGGTTGGAAAGACCAATTTTTATAGATAAAATAGTAAAAACACATGAACCAAAACTAACTAAAATAAAAGTACGCAACCCTGCAGATTTATTAAAATATTCTCTTTCTATACCGATAATTAAGCCGATAAAAATTGAAACTAAAATTAAATAAATTTCATTTTCAGATAATGGATTGGATAATATAGCAGGTAGGTTCATGTTGATTAATATTAATAGATTTATGATTCTAAATATAGAACAGAGAATTATTTTAGTTTGTTTTTATCTTGTTAAAAAATAATGGATATATGTTGTAGAAAGTT
>JBDKHK010000018.1:0-9309 GCA_039797705.1 Bacteroidota bacterium | reverse complement strand
TAGAAGATAAAACGGCACCCATATTTGAAGGAAATTTGCCAGAAGATGTAACAGTTTCTTGTGATGCAGTCCCTGAAGCAGCAATCTTGAATGCAAGTGATAATTGCGGAGAGGCAACGGTTGTTTTTAAAGAAAATAAAACAGAAGGACAATGCTCAAACAACTTTGCGCTAACACGAATATGGATTGCAACAGACAATTGTGGCAATATCACTACTTACACTCAAATAATTACAGTACAAGACACCACTCATCCATTGATTTTAAAAATACCGGAAGACATTACAGTTAGTTGTTCTGGTTTAATTCCTGTGGCAGATATTAAAAATATTACAACATCAGATAATTGTGGTGATGAGGTAACTATTCAAGTTTCTGATAATATTACTGAACAAAAATGTGATAATAAATATACAATTATCCGTACTTGGGTTGCTACAGATGCTTGCGGGAATAGTACTACAAGCAGTCAAACAATTACAGTTAATGATAGCATTCCCCCAACATTTATAGGAGAATTACCTAAAGATCAGTTGGTATGCGAAGTATTGCCGAATCCTGCAATTTTAGGTGCAAAGGATAATTGTGGTGATGCATTCGTTTCATTTGAAGAATCAATGGATAGTCTTTCCAGTGCACCCAATTATATTATTGTGAAACGTACATGGATAGCATCCGATATTTGTAATAATACAACCACGCATACACAAGTGATAGCATTGAGCCTGCCAATTAGAAATCTACTTTATCAAGAAATATGTGAAGGTGAATCTGTAACGGTAGGAGAACATCAATATACTAAAACAGGTATATACATTGATACTTTGAAAGCAGAAAATACTTGCGATAGTATTGTAACATTAGATTTATTAGTTCACCCTAAAAAATATACAACCATTGATACCACTATTTGCTCTGGTACAAGTATTGTTATCGGGCAATATACGTATTCATCTAATATTTCAAATGAAACAATAGTGCTGTCGCAAGTAGGGTTAGGATGTGACAGTGTTATTACACTTACACTTAGAGTAATTCCATGTGATACTATTATTTATGATTCATTACCTGTTATGACTTCTGATACCATTTGCGGATTAAAAATTCCGGAGGGGGAAAATGTAATAATAAAATCGTGTGAAACCGGGCATACTTCAGGAACTGGAAATTTTGGAACATGGACAATAGATGAAAAAACACAATGTCTAATTTATACAGCCGGTTCTTATACCGGAGTGGATACTTTATCAATTTGCGCATGCGATACCGTCACTACTTTATGCTATAACAATATCATCATTATTACTGTTACTGGATTGCCTCCTATTGCCGCAGATGATTGTTATGAAGATGTACATCAGAATGAAGAAATTAGAATTAATGTATTAGAAAACGATAAAGATCCAGATCATGATCCATTATTTGTTTCTGCTGTTATTTCACCACCTAAATATGGTATAGCATCTATAGCGCAAGATGGTCAAAGTATTTTATATATACCGAATAAAAACTTCTGTGGCAGAGATACATTATATTATGAAGTATGTGACGGGCAAGATGGCTGCGATACCGCAATGGTTTGTTTGCACGTCAATTGTGAATGTGTTTTCCCTCAGGTAATTACGCCAAATAATGACGGCTTTAATGATTATTTATTTTTCCCTTGTTTGAGTACCGTAACCGGAGCTAAATTAATAGTGTGGCATCGCTGGGGATTAGTAGTTTATCAATCGGATGATTACCAAAATGATTGGCAAGGAAATTTCAAAGGACAATTATTGCCCGCAGGAACCTATTGGTATAGCTTAGATTATGTAGATCCTGAAACGGGAAAAAATATTCACGAAGTCAATTATTTTATGATAGTCAATTAATAAATTATTTAAAATAAATATAAAACTGATATTATAATTAAATATTGATTGAATAATTATTTTATAATTCATATAAAACGATAAACACAAACAGATGAAAAGATATATTATAGGATTGGTACTACTAATAGCGGTGTCATTCAGTGTAAAAGCGCAACAAGAACCTTACAACACCATGTTTGCTTTTAATAAACTGCCTGTCAATCCCGCATACACAGGTGGAAAAGATGTTTTAAGCGTTCGAGCGGTGTATAGGCATCAATGGGTAAATCTTCCTGGAAATCCTCAGACTCTTAATTTTAACATCCATAGCCCATTAAAAATAGATAGAGTTGCTTTGGGGGGCTCTATTATCAACGATCGTTTGGGTGCAACTAATATGACACACCTGAATGTATCCTTCGCATACAGATTGCCTTTTAGAAATGATACTAAATTGAGTTTCGGTATAAGTGCAGGAATGATGATTTTTAATTCAAAAATTATACAATTAGACGTGGTAGATATTGGTGATCCACTGTTGACAGAAAACCTAAAAGGAGTGCGCCCAAATATAGGATTAGGCATTTACTATTACGGAACAAAATTTTATGCAGGAATTGCAATACCCAATGCAGTACCAGTAAGTCTATTTGATAAAAAAAGACACGATGGAATATCTGGCAGCGCACGCTTACAACAATTAACCAGTTTATTATTTATGGGTGGATATACTTTTGAAATGGGAAAGGACAAGAAATTTTGGTTGCAACCTCAAATATTATTGAAATATATGCCTAAAACAAAAACATATAATATCCCATTAGAAATTGATGCAAACCTAACATTTACTATGTTTAAAATGATTGGATTAGGCGTGACTTACAGAACAGGAATAGCAGATCCTTTTCAAAATAGAGAAAGTGTCGATATCATGATAATTGGATATTTGCCTAAAAATATAACCATAGGTTATGCCTACGATCAGACTGTTTCTAAAATCAAATCCTTCAATAAAGGTACACACGAAATAATGATAGGATATGATGTTGGGTTAAAACAAAAAGGAATTCGCACTCCTCGATATTTCTAAAATTAAAATTCAATATAAAATAATAAATAGAATCGCATGAGAAAGTTCTTCCTTCCAATTCTGATAAGCATATACTCCACATCATTCGCACAAGTGATTCCAATTGCTTATCAGCAGGCACGAGATTTATATAACCGATTAGCATATAGCGAAGCTATTCCATTGCTACTAAAAGAATGTACCGGAAATAAAAATAGATTCCTCGAAGCAGACATCATGCTGGCAGATTGTTATAAAAAAACGAATCAATATGATTTTGCTGAAATAGAGTATGGTATCATTTGCCAAGATGTAAGATTGAAAGATGATAAACAAAAATTATACTATGCACAAGTACTACAGATAAATGGTAAACCCAAAGAAGCCGCCGCTTGGTATAAAAATTATTTAGAAAAATATCCCAACGATATATTAGCACAAAATCAATTAAAGGCTTGTCAAAACCCTGCTCAGTTTATCCGAAATAAAAAATTTATAATTTCCAATTTACCTTTCAATACAGATGGATATGATTTTGGAGCAGCCATTTTTGATAAAAAACTATATTATACATCCACCGGTGGAAAAATAAAAGGCATAAAAGAAAAAGAATTAGATGTATGGACAGGAGAACATTATATGAATTTATACGCAGTAGATATTTTTAAAAATGATACTGCCTCAGATAAATACTCTAGAGCCTCCTTGTTGCCAAATAATGTAAATACAAAATACAATGAAGGCCCTTTATGTTTTAATAAAAGTGGTACAAAAGTATATTTTACCAGAAATCAATTTAATCCTGATTTGAAAAAACAAAAACTTGAAGTTAGCAATAACAAAGAGGCCAATCTAAGTATTTTTTCAGCAGATATACAAAATGGAAACTGGACAAATATTAAAGAATTACCTTTTAATAATAAACAATATAGTTGTGGTCATCCTGCATTAGATGAAGCAAACAATACATTGTTTTTTTCTTCTACAATGCCAGGTGGTTATGGCGCAGCAGATATTTGGAAAGTAAAATACGACGGCGAAAAATGGGAAAAACCAACAAATTTAGGTACTAGTATTAATACAAATGGGGAAGAAATGTTTCCTTCTTTTGACCACGAAAATAACTTTTATTTTGCTTCTGATGGCTTAGGTGGCTTAGGCGGTTTAGATATATTCTCTGCAAAAATAAATGGCAACGAAGTAAGTGAGGTGAAAAATTTAGGTTCTACCGTTAATTCAAGCTACAATGATTTTGGATACTTGCTCAATAAAGATAAAATTACAGGATTCTTTTCGAGCAATCGACCTAAAGGAAAAGGCAGTGATGACGTTTATCGTTTTGTAGATATAGAATTTAAATTAAAAATCACTGTTGTAAATAAACAAACAAAATCACCCATTCAAGATGCAAATGTAGTGATCAAACTAAAGGATGATATAAAAAATAAATTTGTATCCGATGCAAATGGAACAACAGATGCAATACCAGTAGATGCCGGTAAAACATATTCCTTAGAAGCCAATTTAGAAGGATATATTTCTGCAACTACCACAAAAACTATTGTCGAGAATGAAAAAAAACCATTGCAGGAAATTACGTTAGAAATACAACCATTGGTGATGCAGGTTTCTGTTATCAATGCCACTACCAAAGAACCTATTCGCAATGCTAAAATAATTTGTACAAGCACCTGCCAAAAAAATGACCGTACTAACTATACTGCCGAAGATGGAAAAATAAACTATGCCGTAATAGACAAATGCTCCTATAACGTAACCGCATCAGCAAAAACATATTTAGCAGACGCCTCAAAAGACGTTACTATCGCACTAAAAGATACCACTTATGTAGTAATTGAATTGACCCAAATTACCGAAAAAGCAATTGCCCTAAATAATATCTATTACGACTTTAATAAATGGGATATTCGCCCAGAAGCAGAAGGAGATTTAAAAATGTTGTTGAATTTTATGGAACACAATCCTGAAGCCATCGTCGAATTAAGCTCACATACAGATGCACGAGGAAATGATGATTACAACCTTAAATTATCCCAAAAAAGAGCCACTTCAGCAGTTAATTGGCTAGTATCACACGGTGCAAATCCGACTAAAATAAAACCAGTAGGTTATGGCGAAAAACAACCTGTAAATAATTGTACCAATAATGTAAAATGTACAGAAGAAGAACATCAACAAAACAGAAGAACAGAATTTAAAGTATTAAATGCAGGAGAGATTATTAATTCAAAATCTAAAGAGGATATAATTGTGGATCCTTGCAAAAATTGTTTGTTTTAGTGAAAGTAGGAAAGAAGTACAAACAGAAAATCCCGACTGAAAAGTCGGGATTTTTTATAAATAAATATTTGTTTATTTATTTTACTTGATTTACGATAGCTTCAAATGCTTTTGGATCATTTAATGCTAAATCTGCTAATGCTTTACGATTGATTTCAATCCCAGCTGTAGCTAATTTGTTCATAAATACAGAATAAGACATTCCATAAGGACGAATCGCTGCGTTGATACGAACAATCCACATACTTCTGAAATCTCTTTTCTTTAATTTTCTGCCTACGAAAGCGTAAGTTAAACCTTTCTCTACGGCGTTTTTAGTTACTGTCCAAACATTTTTACGACGGCCAAAATAACCTTTCGCAAGTTTGTACACCTTCTTTTTGCGAGCTTTCGCTGCTACATTGTTGACTGAACGTGGCATGACTTTTATTTTTTAAGGTGAATAATACGACCATCGGCGATGCCTTGCCTTATGTCTGTTATTTTTAAACGCTGAATTTATTTCAGGATTAATTCATACACAACAAATTCTTAATATTACCCTCATCACACTTCTTGATGATAGTAGAACCTGTTAGGTTACGTTTCTGTTTTGTTGTTTTTTTAGTTAAAATGTGACGTTTATATGCTTGACCGCTTTGGATTTTACCGCTTCCTGTTACTTTGAAACGTTTTTTTGCGCTCGAATTTGTTTTCATTTTTGGCATAAAAATGCGATTTAGTGGTTATAATACTTAAAATAGGGTGCAAAGATACAAATTAATTAGCTAAATAACTAATTCAAAAAACGTGAAAATTTGTGTTTTCTGTTAAATTATTGTTTACTGAAAATCTGGCTTTATTTCTTCTTAGGGGCAATATAAGCAATCATTTTCTTTCCCTCCAAGTTTGGCATCGCCTCCAAAATACCATATTCTTTTAAGGCTTCGGCAAATTGTAATAATACCAATTCTCCTCTGTCCTTAAACTGTATAGCACGTCCTTTAAATTGAACATATATTTTTACTTTAGAGCCTTCTTGTAAAAATTTCTGAGCATGTTTTTTCTTAAAATCTAAATCATGATCATCTGTGTTGGGCGTAAAACGAATTTCTTTTACTTCCGTTTTTTTCTGCTTAGCCTTGATTTCCTTGTCTTTCTTTTTTTTGTCGTACAAGAATTTATTATAATCTACCAAACGACAAACCGGTGGCACCGCTTTTGGAGAAATTTCTACTAAATCTACTTCTTGCTCTTTGGCTAATCGAAGTGCTTCTTCAATTGGATAAACGCCTGGTTCAATTTCTTCGCCTACTAATCGCACTTCCGGTACGCGGATGTCTCTGTTCAGGCGGTGTTCTGTTTCCTTTTTCTTTGGAACAAAAACTCTTCTTTTAGGTATCAAATTTTTTTGTTATTAGTTTTTTTGTTAATGAATATTAGTTATCTATTATTTGATGGATATTATTTTTTAAAGCAACCAATAATATTTAACTATTTATTTCGTTGCGCAAAAGTAAAGCAAAATCTTCAATAGAAAAAGTGCCAATGTCACCTTTTCCGTGTTTTCTTATAGAAATTTGTTGACTTTCGACTTCTTTTTCGCCAATTACACACATGTAAGGTATTTTCATCATCTCTGCATCTCGTATTTTTTTGCCAATTTTTTCGGCACGCTCATCTAATTTTATACGAAATCCTTGTGCTTTTAAATCTTTCGCTATCTTTTCTGCATATTCTATAAATTTATCACTGATAGGTAAAATAGCAATTTGTTTTGGGGCTAACCACAATGGGAAATTTCCTGCGTAATGCTCCAATAAAAATCCAATAAAGCGTTCATGCGTACTTAATGGTGCACGGTGAATGATAATTGGAAATTCTTCTTGGTTATCTTTATTAATGTATTTTAAATTAAAACGTTTGCCTTGTGCAAAGTCCACCTGATTCGTTGCCAACGTAAACTCCCGACCAATTACAGAATAAATTTGAATATCAATCTTGGGGCCATAAAATGCGGCTTCGTCCAAAACTTCTTCAAATGGAACCTCCAAACTGATTAATACATCTCGCACCATCTTTTCAGTTTCTATCCATAATTCAGGCTCGTTGATATATTTTTGCCCTAATTTTGAAGGCTCGTGTTTACTCAAACGCATCTTGTATTTTTCAATTCCAAATATTTTGAAATATTTTAAATACATCGCATTGACTGCTCTAAATTCTTGCTCAAATTGTTCTTTGGTGCAATAAATATGCGCATCATTCATTTGCAAAGAACGAACACGCATTAAGCCAAATAAACTGCCCGAATCTTCATAGCGATAACAAGTTCCGTATTCTGCCAACCGAATTGGTAAATCTTTGTAAGATTTTGGCATTGCACCAAATATTTTATGATGATGTGGGCAGTTCATCGCTTTTAAATAATATTTCACATTGTCCAATTCCATTGGAGGAAACATACTTTCTGAATAATAAGGAAGGTGCCCACTTCGTATATATAAAGCTTCCTTAGCAATGTGAGGCGTGCGCACACGGGAATAACCGGCTTCATCTTCGGTTTGCTTAGCTAATTCTTCAATTTTTTCAATTAAAAAACCACCATTTGGCAACCATAACGGCAATCCCGGACCTACTTCATCGTCAAAAGTATAAATCTCTAATTGCTGCCCCAGTTTACGATGATCACGTTTTTCGGCTTCTTCCAACATTTTTAGATAATCATCTAACTCTTGTTGATTTGGAAAAGTTACACCGTAAATACGTGTTAATTGTTTGCGTTTTTCATCTCCACGCCAGTATGCACCGGCCACTTTCATCAGTTTTATCGCTTTGATAAATCCTGTATTGGGAATGTGTGGCCCACGGCATAAATCGGTAAAATTACCTTGAGTATAAAAAGTAATATCACCATCTTTTAAGCCTTCTAGTAATTCCAATTTATACTCATCGCCTTTTTCTTTAAAATAAGCAATAGCATCCGCTTTAGAAATTTCTTTTCGAATATATTCACTTTTTTTTGCCGCTAGTTCGGCCATTTTTTTTTCTATTTTGGGCAAATCAGCTAATGTAATAGAAGTATCGCCCGTGTCAATATCATAATAGAAACCATTTTCTATAGGTGGACCAATTCCAAATTTTATCCCAGCATACAAAGCCTCCATTGCCTCAGCAAATAAATGCGCTGAGGAATGCCAAAAAGATGATTTTCCTGTATTGTCATTCCAGGTGAGTAATTTTAATGTAGCATCTTTCGTTATTGGTCGTGTGGCATCCCATACTTCACCATTAACTTCGGCACCCAAAATTTTTTTTGCTAAACTATTGCTTAATTGTCCTGCAATTTCTAAGGCAGTAATTCCTTCGCTAAATTCTTTTACTGCTCCATCCGGAAAGGTAATATTGATACTCATAATTATTTAGCACAAATTTACAATTTGCGATTTATAAATTTGCATCTGTATATTGATAAAAAATTAAGAATGTTAAAATATGGTTTTTATCGAAGTAAAATCAAGGGTGTTTACATAATAACGTATTCATAACGTGTTATTTCTTCTGTGTAACTTCCGAAATCCCTATTTTGGTTTCTGTTTTTTAAATATAGATGTTTTAGAAGTAAATGCCATCAATATTTTTTTTGAAAACAACAATTATTATTATTAGAAAAATAACACAAAATAATTAATAAAAATCAAACAAATTAATTTAAAAACAATTTAATACCAAAGTCATGAGCGATTACTTACAAAATGCCACCTTGCGCAGTTTATTAAAAACATTAAATATTCCTGTACCTGTTCCGCCAATTTTGAAGCGCAACTTAAATGCCTACACGGTGGATGAATTGCAATCCAAAAAAATTGCTGTAGCCGGAAATAACAACGATTTTTTACACCAACTTCAACACGCATTCAGCAGTAAAACAGATGTAACGACTGTTTATGAAGAAAGCATTGATGGATTAGTGGTTAGTTGTGTAGGAATGAAAACCATCGACGATGTGGAGGATTTATATACAACCGTTAAAAATACAGTATCAAAAATTGCAGCCAACGGTAGTGTGGTTATTATTTCTAAAATGGACAATAGCAGTGCATT
>JBDKHK010000017.1:0-36266 GCA_039797705.1 Bacteroidota bacterium | reverse complement strand
ATTTCCTTGTTTTTTATTTTTGTATTATTTACGATTGAAGCACGTATTGGCGATGAAAAAATTGAAACAATTGTAATGGCAAAAGATAAACTGCAACGCTGGACAATATATATATTATTATTAGTAAGTATTGTGTGGTTTGGAATTTTCCAAAATACATCGTTTGTATATTTTCAATATTAAGAGATGCTGAAAAAGACTTTTATATATATAGGAATTTTGATACTGATTTTATTAGTATTGTCTTCTGTTGTACATTTTTTTATGCCGTTTTATTGGGGCGATTCTACACAAACTGTAAAATATGAATATTACAAAAAACACGCAGAAGAATATAATGCAGTCTATTTAGGCGGAAGTTTGGAGTACAGGCATATTGACCCTAATATTATTGATAGTATTGCCCAAAAAAATGGAATAAGCCTACATTCCTTTAACCTTGGAGTGGATGGACATGGTATTATTCAAGAAATGAACGACTTGGATGGATTGTTAAAAATCCATAATCCAAATTTGAAATATATTTTTCTGAGCATTAGTAGTGAGGCTTATTTTTTTAAATCCAATTTACATACGCCTAAATGGGTTTCGTGGCACACAGCTCAGACGGCATATAATGGTGTAAGCGTTATTGCTACTTTAAAAGACCCTCTTTGGTACCGTACCAAATTTAGTGCATTTTGGATTTCAAGTTGGATAGAGAATATGTTTAATGTCGGCACTTTGCCAGATATGTTGAAATACGAATTTGACAAAACTTATTTAGACACCAATTATATAGGCAAAAATAAAGATGGTTTTTATCCATACGATTATGAGGAAAACCATTTATTTATGGAGTATAAATGGGAGGATACCTTATTGCTGCAATCCAGGAAACAATTTGAAAATGGCGACCCATATTCAGATACATTAGACAGCCATATCTTACAAGATTTTACTAACTATACCGGAAAAGAAAAACCTAACGTCCCCATGACAAAAATGTGTTTGGATGCTTATAATAAATGTAAAAAAAGAGGCATTCAAGTATTTTTTGTTTTACCACCCAAAGCAAGAACAAATTATAGTCTATTACTGCCTGTATTTAATGCTATGCCTGAAGGCTCCAAGATTGAATTGGCAGACATTAGAAAATATCCCAAATTTTATACCATAGAATATGGATATAATTTCCATCATCTAAATAATAAAGGAGCAGTAATCTTTAGTCAGGAAATGGCAAAACAATTAGTTCCATTGCTGAAAGAGCAGACAAAAGAATAGTATTCTTTTTATAATTACTGAACAACTATTTTATTGATGTAAATCGTAGAGTCTTCTTGTTCGGTATTGCTCAATCGAATCCAATAAATACCATTTGCCTCTTGAGAAATATCTAATGAATAATTTGCAGAATTTTCAACGATAGTATGGTGTGTCATTCTTCCGGTGATATCAAATACTTCCAACGTCAGTTTCTTATTTCTAATTAATGCAGGAATTTCTATTATGAATTTTCCGTTAGAAGGATTAGGATAAATAGACAATTGATCCGAAATAATATTTTGTTTTACTTTTGTTATAAAACAATTAGTGGTTGGTTTTCCAATTATATTGTAACAAAAATTTGCAATATGTCGTTCGGTACTGTCTAAAATAACTTTATCAAAAAGACTTCCTGTTTGAAGTACCAACTGTAAGGCATATAACAAACTGTCTCCAAAAGGATGCAATACCGGCACATGGTATTTACCCGGATAAATATCGGCTTCTACATACATTCCTGCTCGAATCATTTTATCCATAAATACTCCTGGCCCATATAACATAGGTAATACAGGATTTTTTAGGGGATGACCTATCATATATGGAATAGCCCCATCGTTTGTACCATGTATAATTAATATTTTTTCATTATTCGGTTGAATCATATTGGTATCTACCACAGCACCTGAAATACAAATTGTACCTTTAGGTTTTATACCGCAAAATTTATGCTGCAATAGTTCTTGTGGATTCACATTATCTAAAGTAGCTACTACATTCATTCGTTCTCTCAGCTCTGCACTTAGCTGTGCTGTATCATTTACCAATACTCCAAAATCTAATGCAAGCAATGCGCCTGCAGAAGAACCGCCAATAAAAAATCTGGAAGTGTCGATACGCAAAGGATTTCCTGATGCAACAGAGCCCGCTAAATAACACATTAATTCATTTATATCAAAAGCAGCAGCAAATACAGTTTCTGCCATTTTGTTATAAGTTGCTTCTCCACTATACAAACGATATTCAGGTGAAATAACAGTATATCCTCGCTTTGCTAAATCATTTCCTAATTCTATAATATCAGGGCTATTACGGTCAATGGGTGGCCAATTTGTAAAGCCACCACCATGTATTAAAACAATTAATGGTCGTAATTGAGCGGTATCCTCTTTAGGTTCATAAAAATCAAATGCCTGCCAGGTTCGAGTTCCATCAGTATTTAATTTTTCAATTCCATATTTAATGTCTGCTTGTTTTTTTACTTTATCAAAAACACGATCAAGATAACGTTGTGGACATTGAGCGTGGGAAAATGAAACCCAACACGTGATGAAAAAAAGTAAAAAGAAAATTCTTTTATTCTGTATAAATGAACGTGTAAACTGCATCTATAAATTTTATTTATGGATTAAAATACATTATTAAAAATAAGTAAAATAAATAAGAAACCAGCATACTAAGTAATAAAATTGACATTTGTTATTTTCTCAAAGCATTACAGTATTATAATACAAAATTCTTGCTATATACATATACTATTAGTACATTTACTATACACGTTTTTTTTATGAAAAAAGGAATTGTAATCATTACAATTGGAGTCATTGTCCTATCCATGTATTTTGGATGTAAGAAAGATGGTTTTTTAAAAGAACAGCCTTTTTATTTTTCATCTATAGAAGAATTTAAAGCAAACAATAATGGCTTGTCGGATTCTGCCTTAATAGGGAAATTGATTTTTTTTGACACCACCTTATCCATCCCGGCAGGCGTAAGTTGCGCTACTTGTCATTCTCCTATGACAGGGTTTGCAGACTCACGTGGCAATTCGTTTTCCTTAGGCTCTACCGGAATGTTTGGACGTAGAAATGCCAATGCAATTAGCTATATGGTATTTGCTCCCAACAAACGAGGGGAAGTTATTCGCGGTATATGGGAAACAGCAGGAGGTTTTTTTTGGGATGGGAAAGCAGAATTTTTAAATCAACAAGCATTATTTCCATTAGTAGATCCTAAAGAAATGAACCTTCCAAACCATGGTGTTGCATCTGAGAAAATAAAACACGCACCTTACTTTCCAATGATGGTAAAGTTGTTTGGAAAAAATACATTAGTAGATAGTCAAACCATTATTTTTCATGCAATTTCATGCATACAAGCATTTGAGATGACTTATCAAGTAAATCCCTTCACCAGTAAGTTTGATTTTTATTTACAAGGAAAAGTAAAATTAACAGAGCAGGAGATGCACGGCATGGAGCTCTTTAATGATACGATAAAAACAAAATGTAGTTTGTGCCATTTAAGCACTCCAACTCCTTATGCAACAACGGATAGAATTTTGTTTACAGATTTTTCTTATGATAATATAGGATTGCCCAAAAACCCTTTACAAATTGGACAGCCAATAGATAGTGGATTGGCTATTTTTGAAATGAATAAACCATTAGAAGTTGGTAGGTTTAAAACGCCAACCTTGCGCAATGTAGCAATAACTGCTCCTTACATGCATTCCGGTATTTTTAAAACCTTGGAAGAGGTAATGGAATTTTATAACGAACGAGATACGAATCCAAAATTTGGACCACCCGAAGTAGCTTCTACGATGAATACAACAGATTTAGGGGATTTAAAATTAACGCAACAAGAAATAGACGATGTCATAGCATTTATGAAAACACTAACAGATGGATATAGAATTCCTAAGTAATGCTTATCTTCGTGCCTTATAACAAAAACACGCTATAGTGTCTATTTTTTAATCTTATTTTTATATCTTATCACATGAGAAATTTCTTTATCATTCTTGCTTTTAGCACAATTTTAATTGCCTGTTCTCACAAAGTTGCCAGCACTACTTCGACAACGCCTACTCCTGCGACAGAACCCATAAAAACTACTACTCTATCAATGGAACAAAAAGGAGCTTTATACGCAGCCAGCTGTGTGCGTTGCCACAGATTAGTGCATCCAGATGAATATACTAAAGATGAATGGATAGGATGGTTAGATAAAATGGCACCAAAAGCAAAACTTACGGCAGAGCAAAAAAATCATGTATTTGATTTCTTAGCTGCCAATGCAAAGACAGAATAAGCTTGGTTTAATTTTTCCAAAATAAATTTTATGTTGCAATTGTTTATTTAAACAAAGGCAAATGAATCAAATCAACCGATTCTTTGAAAAATAATTGGGTGGTTTTGGCAAAACTATCCGTATAATCAGACACATAAAATGCATCTTTTCCTTTTTTTTCAAAATTAATCAACCCATTTTCTATCATAAATTTTTTGATTTGTATTGCCACAATTTCATTCGTAGCCAATACATCTACCTTGCGGTTGTTGGATTGGTAAAAAGCTTCTATTTCTTTTTTTATCAATGGATAATGCGTACAGGCCAATACTAAAGTTTCTATATCTTGCAATTCGGGAGAATTTAAATATTCCTCTACCACCAAGTTAGAAATTTGCCCTTCCACAAATCCTGATTCAATCATGGGTGCTAATAGCGGAGTAGCTAATTGGTGTACAATGACATGGCTGTCTTTTTGTAGAATTTTAGTTTTATAAGCATTGGAATTTATTGTACCTAAGGTTCCAATAATACCTACTTTTTTATATTTTTTCTGAATAATTTCTTCCACCACAGCATCAATAACATTAAAAACATAAGCCTTATCGCCTGCCATTTTCTCTAATAAATCGAATGCTACCGAGGAGGCTGTATTGCAAGCAATTACTATGATTTTACATTCTTTTGACAACAAAAATGCGCTAATCGTTTTGGCAAAATATCGAATGGTATCTGCTGATTTGTCGCCATAAGGTAAATGAGCGGTATCGCCAAAATACACTAAAGATTCATTGGGTAATTGTTCTAAAATAGCACTTGCTACAGTTAAACCACCAATACCTGAATCAAATAATCCGATAGAAGCCTGCGCATTATTATTCATATTAAACAAACGTATTTAGTTAGGATATAAATTCAAATTTTGTGTAAGGTATTAATGCTTTCGGTATGCGAATACCATTTTCTGTTTGATGGTTTTCTAATAATCCTGCCACGATGCGCGGCAATGCCATTGCACTTCCATTTAAAGTATGCGCTAATATTTTTTTGTTATCCGCATCTTTTAATCGTAGTTTTAAACGATTGGCTTGAAAGGTTTCAAAATTGGAAACGGAACTAACCTCCAGCCAACGTTCTTGCGCTGTAGAATATACTTCAAAATCATACGTTATAGCCGAAGAGAACGTCATGTCGCCACCGCATAATCGCAAAATTCTATAAGGTAATTCTAACGCTTTTAATAACCCTTCTACATGATTGAGCATTTCTTCTAATGCTGGGTAAGAATTTTCTGGTTTTTCGATGCGGACAATTTCAACTTTGTCAAATTGATGCAAGCGATTGAGTCCCCGCACATCTTTCCCATAGCTACCAGCTTCCCGACGGAAACAAGGAGTATATCCTACATTTTTTATTGGAAGATTTTTTTCATCAACAATAACATCGCGGTATAAATTAGTAATTGGAACTTCTGCCGTTGGAATCAAATACAAATCGTCTAATCCTATATGATACATCTGTCCTTCTTTGTCGGGCAGCTGACCAGTGCCAAATCCTGAATCTTTATTTACTACATGTGGAACTTGCACTTCAAGGTATCCAGCTTCAATGGCTTTGTCTAAGAAAAATGTAATTAAAGCACGTTGTAATGCCGCACCTTTTCCTTTGTAAACCGGAAAGCCAGCTCCCGTTATTTTGTTCCCTAAATCAAAATCTATTAAATCAAATTTTTTAGCTAAATCCCAATGGGCTAAAGCGTTAGGAGGCAAAGATGGAAAGGAGCTTACGGAGTATGTAATTTCATTATCTTCTGCAGCTCTGCCCGCTGGCACAATTGCATTAGGAAAGTTGGGCATTGTTACCAATCGATCATAAATGGCTGATTCTAATTCAGCCAATTCTATTTCCAATTTATCGGCATTTTCTTTAATATCGGCAATTTTTAACTTTTGCTGTTCTGCTGCTGCTTTGTTGCCATTTTTCATCATCACACCTATTTCTTTAGAAATAGCATTGCGCTGTGCTAAGAAATCATCTAAATAAGATTTAATTAATTTTCGCTTATCATCTAAAGAAATTACTTCATCTATAAAATGAATATCTTTAAAATGTTTGTGCGCCAAACGTTCTTTGGCAAAGTTGGTATCCTTTCGCAGTTGTTCTAAAGTAAGCATGAATGTAAATTATAGTACAAAGATAAGTTTTCATTAATAGTGAATACTTTATTCTATTGTAAAGCGATATTTTTTTTGTAAAAAAACATACAAATAGATACTTTTTACTGAAAAATGTTTTACTTTGCACTAAATAATCAATATTTCCTTACGTTTTATTGAACAATCGTAACGAATTCACAATCCGTATTCTTTAATGTTTTCCAATTTTTTTAGTTTAAGTAGTTTGTCTATACACGAAGCATCCATTCTAACAGAAATGATTTAATTAAATTGATAAATTGAAAAAATTAAGGATTCCAATATTCATAGGTTATAAATCAAAATAAAAAATATTCCTTTTTAAAAAACAAGGCATGCAAGAGCAAGAAATAAAAGATGAAACAACGTCAGTAGAAACTACAGAAACTACTATCTCTACAGAAACCGCCGATAAAGACAAAAAAGTACGCAACCGTATCCATCGTAAACCCGCACCGGCAAAAGAGGCAAAAGCTACCACCGCTCCAGCGGATACAAAAATATTAAACGAAGAAATAAAAGATACTACAGTTGCCGTGACGGCAGAACTGCCAACAGAAAAAGTGGCAATACCAGAACACAAAACAGAAGAGCCCAGAAAAAAAAATGAACGGACAATTAAGCGGGAAGTAACTGTAAAAACACCTATAAAAACACCTATAAAAACGCCTATAAAAACGCCTATAAAAAACACCGTAGAAAGCAATGTAGAAAATACCATAGAAGACAATGCAGAAAATACAGAGGAAGTTGTTGTAATTCAACCGGAAGAGAAGAAAATTGATTTTAATATTGACTTAGATGGCGTTATATCAGGAGAAGGCGTTTTAGAAATCATTCCAGAAGGATATGGCTTCTTGCGTTCCTCGGATTTTAATTATCTCTCTTCACCAGATGATGTATATGTTTCCCCATCACAGATAAAATTAATAGGATTAAAAACAGGCGATACCGTAGTAGGAAGTATTCGCCCACCCAAAGAAGGCGAGAAATATTTTGCTTTATTGCGGGTAGAATCTATCAATGGGAAATCGCCTCAAGAAATTAGAGATAGAATTCCGTTTGATTACCTTACACCATTATTTCCAACAGAAAAATTGGATTTATTTTATGAGCCAAATGCTTATTCTACCCGAGTAGTGGATTTATTTACACCTATTGGAAAAGGACAGCGCGGCATGATTGTGGCGCAGCCTAAAACGGGTAAAACCATGTTGTTAAAGGAAATAGCCAATGCTATTGCAAAAAATCATCCAGAAGTTTATTTAATTATTTTATTGATAGATGAGCGCCCAGAAGAGGTGACGGATATGCAACGCAGTGTAAGAGCGGAGGTAGTAGCTTCTACTTTTGACGAGCCAGCAGACAGACATGTAAAAGTGGCAAGCATTGTATTGCAAAAAGCAAAACGATTAGTAGAATGTGGTCACGATGTAGTCATCTTACTCGATTCCATTACCCGTTTGGCTCGTGCGCACAATACGGTGGCACCGTCTTCAGGAAAAGTATTATCCGGCGGTGTGGAAGCAAATGCATTACACAAACCAAAACAATTCTTTGGAGCAGCCAGAAATATTGAAAATGGTGGATCTTTAACGATTATTGCAACGGCATTAACAGATACAGGCTCCAAAATGGATGAGGTGATTTTTGAAGAATTTAAAGGAACGGGTAATATGGAACTCCAATTGGATAGAAAATTATCCAACAGAAGAATATTCCCAGCGGTGGATGTAGTGGCTTCTTCTACCCGCAGAGATGATTTATTGTTAAATAAAGATGCATTACAAAAAATGTGGATTTTGCGCAATCATTTAGCAGATATGAACTCGGAAGAATCTATGAAATTTTTATTACAACAAATGAAAGGCTCTAAAAGCAATGAAGAATTTTTGATGACGATGAACAGATAATCATCGAAATAATTCAGTTGAAAAGTAAATTAAATCGGCATATTGCATAATTAGTTTGATTTTAATAGTTTTCCTAAAGGTTAAATTGTTGATTTTCTGCTATAAAAAAGCAATTTCATATTAATTCATTTTCATATTTCCAAATTAAACAGTATCTTCGCAATCCTAAATTTGATAGTGTTCAATCTATTCAAAATTAGTACAATTAAAAGATTTCAAATTACAATAAGATGAAAAGAACGTTTCAACCGTCGGTAAGAAAGAGAAAAAACAAGCATGGATTCCGTGAGCGTATGGCTACAAAAGGCGGTCGTGCTGTATTGAATGCACGTCGTGCTAAAGGAAGAAAAAAATTATCCATTTCTGACGAAAGAAAAGGAAAATAATAGCTGGAACAGATAAACATATACGGCTTACTTTTGAGCGTGAAGAACGCCTGAAAAGCAGAAAACTAATAGAAACGCTTTTCAGTAATAAAACTTTTGTCCAAAATTCAACTATTAGAATATATTATAAGTTAATAGATTTAAATTGCGCCTTTCCGGCGCAATTTGCATTTTCTGTTTCTAAGAGGCTTTTCCCCAATGCAACAGACAGAAATAGACTGAAACGGCTCATGCGCGAAAGCGTGCGTTTGCAAAAAAATGAATGGTATGATAAAATACCTCAAAATAATCAGCAATTATTAGTTTTGATAAATTATCAACCTAAGCATCTTGCTGATTTTTCTACCGTGCATCAAGCTATAAAATTGCAATTTGAAAAAATTATATCCATATTGAATCGTCCAAACGCTCTATAGTAACAAAACTCAATTGTCCCGAATTTTTCTAAAAACTTAAGATGAATGTAGTTGTTGTTTATTCAAAGATAGAATTGGTATTATTTAAATAGGAAAAATATTTTTTAGTTTATGATAAACTATTTTCTTTTTTGCCAAAGCATGCTTTTCTACATAATGCCACGACAACCAACCACATAAAAGCGTCATTGGCACTGAAACCAGCAATAATTCTACTACATTAAAATGGAAATAATACATCAATAATTGCTGTATCGGAAATCCATAAATATATGTGCCATAAGAAATGTCTCCAAATATTTTTCCTATATCTGCAATTCCTTTAGTAGCAGCGATACCAGCAATAATGATGATGGGGGGAAATATGAAATATTGCGCAAATTCATAATACGGCCATCGCATGAGTGCAAAGAACAATATGATACAAGCACCAAAAATCCAGGTACGTTTTGAATATTGCTCAATTTGAATGACAGACAATAAAGCACCACTCATAAATAATAAACCAAAATGACACCATTGATCCAATGAAAGCAAACCGATATGAGGTAGATTTGTTTTGCCTTGTACTAAAATTCGGATAATGAAAAACAATACTACCATTGCGGAAACAATGATTGTTTTTACAGATTTACTATGTCGTTTTAAAGCAAATAATGGAATGATAAATACATACATGGAAAATTCATATCCAATTGTCCAAAGAGAACCATTGATAGCATTTTTATACGGATTTTGTTCAAAAACACCTTTTATTGCATACTGTAATTTGAAAAGTGAGGCATTAATAGGTATATAAGTCCAAGTACTTTTGTTTTGAAAATATTGGAAAAAAGTGCCATTGTAAACAAATGAACAAGCTATAATAGTTGCCGCTAAAACAACCAGGAGAGCAGGATAGATTCGCAACAAGCGTTTTACCATATAGTCGGTAATATTTTCGCTACGAATTAAACTTTGAAAAATTAAATAACCGCTGATAACGAAAAAACCACGAACGCCTATATAGGAATAAGAAAGAGTACCATTGGAAAAATAATAAAGCGGATCTTGTTCGGAAATTCCGGCAATCGGGTAGCAATGATGCACGACCACCATCGAGGCGAACAATAATCGCAAAAAATCAAAATTATTCTTGTGCATTCTGTTTTTTTAAAATGTTGTCAAGTTATCTAAATTATGGGAACTATAATAATTTTTAAATGTCTATTTTTGTGAAGATGAAACAACTTTGGCAAGGCATTAAACAGTCAAAAGAGAAAAACTATTTAGAATGGAATAGTTTTACTTTCATAGGTATTGCCCTGTTAATTATTTGTGGCATTAAAGTATCTTGGCATTTAGAGCAATATATGGATATTGTTTTTTGGGATGAATCTTTGTATTTGACCCGAGGAGTGTCGATGTTTAAAGAAATACCAAAAACCTGGGGGCCTTCCTATTCATTGTGGTACAAAATGCTGTCTTATTTTTTTACAGATAAATTAGACTTGTACTATTTCAATTTCAAATTCACTACCATTTTAATTTCAGTTGCTTTTTTTTTGCTCTTGATGTCATGCGGCATTCAACGAATATTGGCATTTATATTTTCGCTGTTTTTCCTATCTTCTTTTATCAACTTGCCTTTGTGGCCAAGAGTATCACATTTTTGTGTAATTGTTTTAATAACGGGCATTTTAATAGCAAAATATCACAAGACGACTGTGTCTAAGGTTGCTATATTAAGTGTAGCATTGCTCGTTTGCTCTTATGCTCGCCCGGAGCTGTTTTTGCCTTTTATGGTTAGTCTTGCCGGAATGTATGGGTTGTTTTTTATAAATATTAAAAAAAATACAACATACGATATACTTCTAACGACCTCGTTGTCTGTGTTTTTTATATTTATCTATATCTTTTTAAAAACACCCTTTAACAATGGAGATTCTACCAGAGGAATCGGTGTTTTTCTTCAGCATTTTGCTATGAATTATGCACAATGGAATCATTCCAATAATATTTTTTGGTTGGATTTTGCAGACATTATAAAGGCAAATTTTAAAGATGCCAGCACTTTAAAAGAAATGATTGCTGTGAACCCGCAAATGATAAAACATCACATTTTATCTAATATATCCAATTATAGCATACAAATGGGCAAAGTTATATTTAGTTTTTTCGCCCCTATTTTTACGAAAGAGATACACTGGCTTACCTTGATGATTTCAACAATGTTATTTGGTGTTTATTTTTCGTTCACACATTCCATAAAAGATAAACGCAAAAAAATATTACAACTAATAAAAGAAAACCTACTAACGATTTTGGTGATATTCTTATTTGCACTTCCATCCTTCTTTGTTTGTGTTTATGCCTATCCGAGAGAACATTATTTACTACTGCAAGTTCCATTATTTCTTTTAATAGTGGCTATGGTAGTTTCTTCTATATCTGTAAATATTTATAAATCAGTTCAAAAAATAATTGTCATAGCTGTAATTTGGTTCTTTGTTACGCCCGAAGCAGAAGATTTTTCCTATTTCCGAATGTTTAGAGCAGATGATAACCTAAGCAACCAAACATCTGTAAAATATATTAAAAATTATTTTCCAGCTACGGATACTGTTCGTGTTTTTGATGTGGAGGGAAATGTAACCAATATGCTCCCACCTAATTTTGTAAATGTGAATCATATCTACCTCAGAGACCGAAATAAAATACTGCTAAGTGATTTTATACTACAAAATGGATTTGATATTATTTATAACACCCCTACTATATCCAAGTTGAACAGTGTACAAAAAGACACGGTATTTTTTGATATGTTAAAGTCGCCAGAAAAATATGGATACTTTGAACAAAAAACCGGTAACTTTGCAATGAATTTACTGATAAAAAAGAAATGAAATCATTCGCTTATAAAACTTTATACACCAGAGACCAATCCATTTTTGAGGCAAGGGTGATCGGTATTTTTATTTTTAGTTTACTTTTTACCAGCAATATTTTACTACAATTCAATTCAGCCAGCAAAATAGTAGGCATTATTATTGTGGCAGTTCTGCCTTTTATATTGCTGATGGCAGGTCTTTATTATTATTATAAAATATTCCAATTAAAACAATTAAACCCGATAGATGCGATTATATTCTTGTCGTTATTACTACCGTTATACAATGCCATTACCGTAAACCTTATTTTTGATGTAAAGATTTTAAAAGCATTATTTAGTGCTTCTACAAGATTTTATGTTGTAATGTGTAGCCTTATTTATTATGCTATTCGTTCCAATAAAATTACATTAAAACAGTATGTATATGCCAGTTTAATGCTGTGTTGGTTTAGTTTTGCACTATATACTTTTGTGTCGCTTACCATTCCACCAGCTACTTTTATGAGTTCTTTAGGAGATGGATTGGTAGGATTTAACCCCACAAAAGGTGGTTATATTTATAGGTTTTCGAGTGCCGTTTTAATTTTCGGAATGACTTTTTATTTTTTAGATTATATAAAAAATACGAACTATTTTAGTTTACTCCTTTGGGGTGTATTAATGGCTTACCAAGTATTTATAGACAAGGGCAGAACAGAATTAGTATCAGAGGCGGTGCCTATGTTTTTATTTATGTTCCTTATTTTAAAATGGCATGAAATCATAAAAAAACTATTCACTATTGTAGTTTTAATAGCACTTGCACTCCTCATCGCATATCTCATTGACCCTAAAATTGTACAATTTACCGCAGATATGTATTGGATGTTTATTAAGTTTTTTATGGGTAAAAAAACAGGAGAAGGCTCGGCGGATATGCGCTGGACAGAAATGGCAGCCGTATATAAATATCTGTTAGAAAATCCGAGTTATATCTTCTTTGGAGTGGGAGTACCTAAGCCCGAAATATTACAAAAATATGTCGGCATGGTTATTTTAGGAGATATAGGAATTGTTGGTGGATTATTATCTCAAGGAATAATAGGTTTGACCTTTATTTATTCGGTTTTTTTATATCCAATTTACGTTTGGAAAAAAGTTAAACACTACAGAAATGATTTATACTTCAATACTGGCATGTTGGGAATAGGAACGGTTTTTATTCAATCACTATTTAATGGCAGTATCTTTTATTCATTCTTAGGAATAATGATGCCACTCATCATTATTGAATATTATCGAGTAAAAGAAAAAGTATATTGGAGAAACTTAAAAGCACAACAACAAGCATCACCACCAAATAATCAGTAAAAATCCATGATGAAGCATTATAAGATAATCATTGTCTCTATAATCGCCCTTTTAGGACTGAGAGTATGTCTTTCTAACGAAAAGAAGAAAGAAACCTCCGTGCTAAAAATTCCAGCCAAGGCAGTAGAAATTGCCGTTACTACAGATTTTACCCATACAGTAGCGGTAAATCCTAAAATATTTGGTGTTAATATTGGATTTGCATTTCAAAGAGCATTAGATAAAGATTCAGGTTTTGTTCAATTGTTGCGCGCCATGCATCCTGTTTCTCTTAGATTTCCAGGAGGAACAGTTGCCAATTGGTATCATCCTGACATTCCAGGATATGGATATAAATCCAATGAAATTATTCCATCGTTAGGAGGCTTGTACCATCTCCAATCTAAACAAACCGAGAATATATTATTCAACTTTATTCGATTGTGTAAATCCGTTTCTTGTGGAGCTGTTTTTTGTGCCAATTTATTAACCGGCACCACTGAAGAAACCTTGTTTGTCCTTGATAAATTAGTAGAAAATAATATCCCAATATTGGGCGTGGAATTAGGCAACGAATTTTGTTTAATTCCCTATCGTAAACAATTTCCAGATGCGCTCACATATATTGATAAAATAAAATCCACCGCACTGGCTATCCGTAAAAAATATCCAACATTACGCATAGCCGTTATAAGTGGAGATGCTGTGGCTCCAGATGACAACAGCGCACGCTCTAAATTTATGCGGAATTGGAGCTTGGATTTAAGCAAAGAAAAATTTTTTGATGCCTATGTTTGGCATTTTTATGCAGGCTGCACCAACTGCGACCAAAATAAATTCTTTGACAGTGTTTATGTAGCCAATCTAAAACAAATGGCACCGTATAATACCAACAAACTTTATACTACTGGAGCTGATTATGTCCAATTGTATGGCAAAGAAAGAAAACTTTGGATAACGGAATGGAACATTTCCAATGAAGAATATTTGGGAAATACCTTTGTGCAGGGCGCTTACGTTTCAGAAAGTTTTTTAAATATGATAGAAATAAATGCCACTTACAATGATTATATTGAAATAAGCAATTTGCACGCCATGGATGGTATGATTAATACGTATAATGGCAAGCAATCACCCGTGCTTTCGATTGGAAATGATTATGCCACGGTTCAATATTTTGCTTTCAAATTCTTAGCTTCTACGCTAATGCAAGGCGCACAGCGTGGTAGTGTACAACTAAAAAGTTTCAACAATGCCATTCCTAAAGATGTCATCTGTCAGGCATTTACCAATAAAGAAAAAACTAAGACTTACCTGCATTTTATAAATCGTTCCGGAAAAAATACTACCCTTTACCTTCCAGCTGCTGCAAAAAATTATACACTAAAAGCAATAGAAGCAGACGTTCCTTATGCCACAGCCGGCAAAACTATGTACGAAAAAAACTACCCTAATAAAGTTACCCCCGTGCGATATAAAGAAGCAACGGTAAAAAACAACCAAATATTGCTGCCGCCTTATGCATTCGGCTACGTGGAATACTAATAATGGAATTGGAATTATTTGCCGGTTTTTACAAAAATGCAGAGGTGATGTAGCTATCGATCGTATTGGGAAATATTTTTCGCCAACGTAGTCAAAAATGAAGCTTTTTCAATTTTATTTTGACATAAGTGATTGCATCAAAGATTCTTTTTAGTATTAGCAAGCCAATATCTTTATGCAGGTATTCAAAATATTTATCATTTAAAATATGCTTTTCACAATACTTGCTCCAGGGTTTGTGGCGTCCAGCATAATGAATTATTATAGGTTTATACTCGGGAGGATAATTATTATTGTAGGGAATAAAATTCCATTTTCTGTGTAATGGCGCAATGGTATCTTGGAGCGTGTAATTTAATACATCTTGATCCCAAAATAGAATTTTCTCAGGATGGTTTTGGATAAATTGTACAAATTTACTTTCGCAATTATTTTCTCGCAGGTAATTTAAATTGATTAAAATAACCCCGGAATTGAAATAACCATTTTTTAAGGTCAATGCTTCTATTCGCTCTTTATTTTCATAAAACACCGCTGCCAAAGATTCATCATCTAAAATTGTATTATATAATTCTTCGATACTTTCATCTACAATTAAATCACCATCTAAGTATAAGGTTTTTTGTACGTTTTTTAGGATGCTTGGTAGAAATAATCTAAAATAAGCCGCAACTGAAATGTGATGTGAAATCACTAAATCCTTTATAAAAGGAATATCCTTTTCTTCTAATAAATGAAAGGTGTATTGGCAATGATGTTTATTGAGAATATACCGAAGTGGCAGCTTATACAGCCACGCTTTAAAATTCAAAATTATGTGAATATGAATATCCTTAGGGTTGTTGTTGCACAATAAAGAATGTAGCATAACAGTGGCTGGAATCATGTAGTTTTTATCGACAGCTATGGTAATGTGTTTCATGATATAACCATTATAAAGAAATTGAGTTAAAAATAGCTTATTTCTGGTGAAAACCCTATTTGTAAATTTTGTACTTTTGTAATAGTGAGTCTGCTGAGAAAAACAAGTACAATTGTCATTATGTTGAACGGTTATAGATTTGTGATATTATGAAAATAGCTACACCCATTTTATTGCTAATTTTTAACAGACCATCGGAAACTTTTCAGGTATTTGAGCGCATACGAGCGGCACAACCTACCCAATTATTTATTGCGGCAGATGGGCCCAGAAAAAACAAACCCGGCGAAGTAGAACTTTGTGCAAAAACACGCTCCATTGCCGACAAAGTAGATTGGGAATGTGAAGTTAAAACACTTTTTAGAGAAGAAAATTTAGGCTGTGCAAAAGGGGTGAGTACTGCGATAGATTGGTTTTTTGAACACGTAGAGCAAGGAATTATATTGGAAGATGACTGCTTGCCGGATTTAAGTTTTTTTACTTTTTGCGATGAGTTATTAAATAGATACAAAAATGATAAAGAAATAGGCGCAGTTTGCGGATTCAACAATCAATTAGGAATATCCAGAACAAAGTATAGCTATTATTTTGCCCAATTGTTCTCTTCGTGGGGGTGGGCAACTTGGGCAGATAGATGGACGAAATATAAAGAACTACCTGAAATTCCCGACGAAACCGTTTTAAATCATCCAGCTATTTTTCATTGGAAGCCTGAAATAATAGACACGTTTAATGGTAAAATAGACTCATGGGCATATAGATGGCAATATGCTTTTAGAAAGAATAATTTTTTAAGCATTTACCCAGACATAAGTTTAATAAAAAATATTGGCTTTGCTTCAGAAAATGCGGCACATACTAAACAGGTATTTTGGTGGGAAAAATATGTGAAATATGGAAAAATAGAAACACTTAAACATCCACCTACTAAACAGATAAATAAGGATGCTGACACATTGATGCTACAACTTGCCGTGTTGTTACCTATTGGCTGGAAAGACAGAATACACTATAAATGGATTTCATTAAAAATTGTATTAACAAATACTTTTACAAGATAGTGTTATGCCCTAAAATTTTATTGTACAAATTTTGATATTTGCATACCATATTCTCAAGAGATAAATTGCTCGATACAAACTTACTTCCAGCCTCACCAATTGTTGAAATTAGATTGGGATTATTGAGAATGTTATTCAATAATATTGTTAATTCAGATTTGTTTTTAAATAAAAATCCAGTTTGCTGATGTTTAATTATTTCGGGAATACCACCCACGTCTGAAGCTAATACGCACACACCACATGCCATTGCTTCTATTGGAACCAATGGGAAATTGTCTGCTTTAGAAGGAAATAAAAGTACATCTATAGAATTGTAAAGCGTTGCAAGTTTTATCCTATCGGATATAGGTTCAAAATGGTGTAATTGGGTGAGTTTTTTATTGCTGATAGCTATTGGATTTCCTACAACATATAGCTCAAAAGGGTGCTCTATTTTTTCCAATACCTCTTGGAAGATATTTTCACCTTTAAAAATATTATTGCTATTAAATAATAATATTTTAGGGATTAAATCTTGATTTTTTACGCTGTTTTTATAAAAAATACGATTGTCAATTCCATTGTGAATGACTTCCGATGGTATAGATTTATCCCAAACAAATGATTCATGCAAGCATTTGTCCAGCCAATTACTGACGGGTACAAAAGTAATAGAAGGCGCTATTTTTGAATAGATTTGTTTTTTTAATTCTAAAAAATGTTGCCTCCTGTCGATTAAAGGATTTTTCAATGGAGGAACCTGTAAATAAGGAGTTTTTCCAATACCTTTCTTATAATTTTCATTTTCAAAAATGTGTGCTTCTCCTCCAGTCATGCACCACATATCGTGCAGTGTCCAAACAATCTTTTTTTCTTGCGCAATATTTTCTAAGGCTGATAAGTCAAAATAACCACCGTGAATATTGTGTAGATGTATGATGTCTGCTTCTTGGTATTCAATTAGATTTTTTAATTTCCGATAAGTATGATTGAATTCTTCTTCGATAAACAAAATTTTCTTAAATGAATCATCTGCTCGAAAACGCCATTTCAATTTTGTTAAGAAGGTGAAGAATTTGTCTTGAAAATCTTTCTTGAATTCTATAATATTAGGCTCGTTTTTGGATTTTTTACCGACTAATAACGTATTATTTCTATTGCTTTTAAATAGAGAATATGCTATTGTTTCTGCACCGCCTTGCTGGTTGAATGTGTTAATATGAAGAATTTTCATTAACTATAAGTATTCTATAAATTGATTTTTCCATCTTTCGATATTATGCACAGGAAGGTGTATAAAATTATTGGAAACATTATTCTCTATCCATTTTTTTATATCCATTATATTTTCTCGCTTAATAATAGGCAATCTAATGTCAGCTCCCATTTCTGTAGCACGATTGTCAATAGCAATTATTAAAGATGGAATATTATTCTGAAGGCAATAAATACCCAAATGTAGCCTAGTTCCAATGTAATTAATATTTCTGTTGTTTTCTGTTAGAAATATTTTTAACAGATTAATATCCCTAGGCAAGATGGATATATTTTCTTTGTATTGAGTATATGCAGGTAATTGTTGTAAGTATTGAGTATCCTCTGCTCCTTGCGGGAAAAAGTATAATTTTTTATAATAATAGGATAGTTGTTCTATCAGCTTGTTGTCTAATGGAGAATTTGTCAAATAATCAGTTATAGCAAACACACAAGAATCCACATTAATGTTTTTATCAGTATTTAATCCATTTAACTTCCATGTTGTCGGACAGGAAGTATTGATAATATTTGGAATATTACAGTGTCGAAGTTGATTTAAAGAATAATTATCCCTAACAGACAATAAATTTTTTTTTGTAAATACCGTTTTGTAAAAATGAGAAGTAAATCTTGTTGGCTTATTTTGGTATTGCCACCATCCAACTCCAAGTATATTTATATTTTTAATACTGGGTAATAAATACTGCCAAATATGCTTGTTAAATTTCCATTGGTTGTATTTTATTATATTAGAAGAAAGCAAGTTAGAGCCTCCTTCGAACGACAGGTGTGATTGTTGAATTAAACGCATATCCATTTTGTTTGGATACTCATGTGTTGACATAGAGATTATTTCCATGCCTTTAAATAAATCTGATAAAATTTCATTTGCAGATTCATATATAATCACATCTCCCAGGTTGTTTGAGAAATTATTGTTCTTTGCTATTGCTGGCGTAAGATGAATAATATAAGGCTTCATTTGCAAAAAAAGAAGATTTGATTATTGGTTTCTGTTGTTTGATAATCTTCCAACTTGAATAGATGTTTTTCAAATAAGGATATCAATTCTTTATTGGAGAGATGATTTTTCCACATTAAATTTTTTCTTACCTCCAAATCACTAAATAATTCTACGGAACAATATGAGACAATACATTTATTTGTATAGTTTGAAATATTTTTAATAAATTCATTTGGATTGTCTATATATTCTAAGCATCCACTCATAAAATAAATATCGGCTTGTATGGCAGGGAATTCCTCTTTATTGAAATTGCAAATAATGGTGCTGGAGTCTCGCTTTTTATAATCTACTGGAAAATAAATATTGGTTGTTTTTAAGAAATCTCTCAACCACATCATCCCACATCCTAAATCTACTACACTATCTGTAGGTTGAATATATACAGACATGTGCCTTATCCTTTCTTTCCATATAGGATCAAAATATTCATCTTGTTCCCATGTTTTATTGCTCTTCGGCTTAATGATAGAAGATAACTTGGTTAAAATTTTTTGAAAAAGATTTAATTTTTTAGGCGGAGGAGCAATACAATTATTAAATAGAAAATCATCTGCAGATTTATTTATGGCGTAATTAATAGGATGTTTAATGTGGCTAATTTCACCATGTATTAATTGATTATACCAAATGGGTTTGTTTAAAGTATGTGTAGCATTTTCATCAAAACCAATATTTTTTACTAGGTTTACAGATGGAGCAATCCCATAACCATCATTGTTCCAAATAGAATATAACCATTGATAATCCCAATATTGAACAGATTGATTATAAACATGATTAAAAGTCTTTTTCCAAAACCAGTATTCAGTTGTTGTATTTGTGTATTTGGAAAGTTTATCTTGCTTTAAGAAGTCTATATAATTAGCCATAGACCAGTCCATTTTTAGCCATGCTCTTCTCCAGCTTGCCCAACCCCAAATATTTGGATATTTTGTAAAATAATAAGAATCTGGCATTTCAATTGCTCCTTGTAGATAATTATTTCCACTGATGGACATGATTTTGTCGTCATCAGCATATTTAATAAGTAATGTTCGACAGAAATCAAAAAATGTAAGATTGGGGAGGCAATCATCTTCTAAGATAATCCCTTGGCTCTCTTGTTGAAAGAACCAGTCTATTGCGGATTTGGGGCCATTACCAGGTCCCAAATTCTGCAATGAAATATTTTTAAACACCATACAGTTTTCGGGAAACGGATAGGTATCGATCAGGCGCTTAACCTCAGCATTTTTCTTTATTGCATCCGCATTTCCTATGGGCGGATAATCTAAAGCAATATAAAGTTTTTCAGGATTTATTTTTTTTAACTCATTCAATATTTGAAAAAGAGAGTCTTTTCTTATATAAACAATTAATAATATTGGAATATTAAACATACTTATATATCGTCAAATTTTTTAATAAAAGATTTCCATTTCAAGCATTTATTATGCCTTCAAAGGTAGTGGAATTAATCTCTTTTTTCACGAGTATGACTTCTTTTTTTATGATTCAAAGAATCAATTTTTCTTAATTGAAAATTGCCCAAAAAAGAAAAAATATCCATTTTTCTTATTAAGTTTAAGGCATGAATATCAGACTTTGTATTTTTACATTAACTATTTTTTGTTTTGGCACTGCTTTTTCCCAACAGATTTTTGTCTTGCCAAAGGATGGTCACACACAAGAAACAAAGAGCGTTTATTTTAAATGGAATCCAAATATTTATTCAGATAGTTATATTTTACAAGTAGCAACAGATACTACTTTTATGGGAAATAGTCGAATTGCGTCTGTGTTGGCATATAGTAATTTTTACACGTATGATTTTGCAAATTATGGAATATTTTATTGCAGAGTAAAAGGTAGAACCGAACAAACTTGGTCGCCATTTATCAAAATAGAATTACTAAATCTAAACAATGACAACAATCTTATTTCATGGTTTGATGCAGGTAAAAATATTTCTACGAATGACAGCTTTATTCCACAATGGGGCGATAGAAAAATAACGGATAGGATTGCACGTCAAGAAATCCCCTCTAACCAACCTGTTCAATCAGCCCCAGTCAAACTGCTAAATAACAAAAATACTATATCTTTTAATGGAAATTCCACCATACCTCAGTATTTTAATTTAAACATGCCGATTGATTTTACAACCCATACTCTTTTTACAGTTAGAAATTATCAGCCCAGCACTAATCTTGTTCAATATTATTTAAGTGGAAACGCAAATGGACTATTTTCAGAGAGTGCGGCTGGAGGGGTTGGTTATGGAACATTTGATTTGTCGGGAAAATTATTAGCTGCCGCCCGAACAGCACTGACACCAGATTTTTCTATTTACACATCTACGAATAATGCGCAATATAGAAATAATCAATTTGTAAATAATTCTCAAGGTGCAACCACCATGGATGCCTGTAACCTTACAACTATTGGAACTAGGCCAGATGCCCGCATTCTTGCATATAAAGGCGCTATTGCAGAAATTTTAGTATTCGATTCAATTATAAATCCGAACAAAAGAACGACAGTTTTTAATTACCTTAAAACAAAATATGCACCTCCTGTAAATTTAGATATTGATACCGTTGCAGGTACTTCTTTTGCAGATTCTATTACACTTACAGTGGTAGATAGATTTAAAAAATATGTTTGGTCTAATGGTGATTCTACGCCTACCACTAAAGTTGTTACCTCCCGAACCTATAAACTAAAAACAATCGATATATTTGGCTTCGAATCAGAGGATGAAATAGATGTCTATCCTTACAGAAGATTGAAAAAAGCAAAAATTAATTTATGTCCAGGAGAATCCATTAACGTAAATACCGGATTAGATAATTCTTATACTTTCTTATGGTCTAATGGCATGACGACCAATTCGATTCTAATAAATAGCCCGGGACAATATACTGTCAAAATCACAAAAGGCTCCAGAACTGTAAATGATACTATTATTGTATCAACAACAGCAATAGACAAAACACCTATAGTTTATTTGCCAGCAAAACAAGCAAACAATGTTCTAAATGTTTGCAGTGGACAAAAAGTTTTTATAAAAAACGACTCTACCTTTCAATCGCTTATGTGGTCCACGGGGTCAATAACAAATAGCGAAACTATCCATTATTCTGATCAAGTATATGTTCATTATATAGAAAAAAATGGTTGCAAACTTACTGACACACTAAATATTACAGTTTCAGGTCAAGCACCTACCGCAGATTTTGATATATCTCCAGTTTGTGTAAATTCAGAAACTCTATTCTCGGATGCCTCTGCAGTTCCTTCTGGAAATACCATTCAATCTTGGAATTGGAATTTTAGCAACGGAATTACTTCAACACAACAATATCCATCCCTTCCTTTTTCTAGTATAGGAATAGCTTCAGCCTCTCTAAAGATTACTACAAATATCGGATGCTCAGATTCTATATATAAATCCTTTATGGTTAATAAAAAACCACAACCATCATTTTATAACTTATTATCTTGCTCTCGTTATCCTACTACCTTTGTGGACCAAACAATTATTAATGCACCAACTATTACCAATTGGTCTTGGAATTTTGGAGGCTTAGGTACGTCTGATGGAGTGAAAAATCCGAACTTTATATTTCCAAATGATGGAACCTATAATATTTCTTTAAAAGTAACGAACTCTAACGGTTGCTCCGATACCATCACCTTGCCAACAACAGTCAAGGCAACACCTTTTTCTAATTTCTCTTTTGATTCTGTTTGCGGAAAAAATCCTGTGAATTTCAAATTTTTAGGTACAGTACAACCACCAAACGTTATTCCAGAAATAAATTGGGGTAGATGGGATTTTGGAGATGGCTATTTTGAAAATGCTGTCAAAAGCCCAAAGCATACCTATTCAGAGTCTGGAACTTACGATGTAAAATTAATTGTTAATTCGACAAATCAATGTGCAGATACCATTACCAAAAAAGTTACCTCTTATAATTATCCCGTTGTTGATTTTACTGCTTCTCAAACACAATGTGTGGGTAAAGAAATTCAATTTACCGATATATCCACCTCTTCAGATGGCACGCCAATAACTAATTGGAATTGGTACTTCTCCGGGCAGGCAACGAGTGTCTCGCAAAATCCAAAATATACTTTCAATGCACAAGGTAATTATACCATACAACTAACAGCAAAAAATTCAGTAGGTTGTTCTGCAACAAAATTGCGTTCCATAGCAGTTTCCACTCCACCGATACCTAAATTTACCTTTTCTCCTCAAAATGGATTGCCTCCATTAAATGTAGTATATACCAACCAATCGCCTGTTACAGGAAATTATATTTGGAATTATGGAGACGGCAGCCCATTAGTACAAGCGTATAATCCGCCACAACATATATATACCACCAAAGGCACCTATCCAATTCAGTTAATTGCTACCGATTTTAGAGGATGTACAGATACATTGACAAAATATATTTTAGTAGATAAAGCTTATGTGGACGGAGTAATGGCAACAATTAGCATTACTCCCAATGGTGATTTTTATAAAATTCAAGCAACGGTAATTAACAATAGTAATATCGAAATTACCTCTATGGGTTTAAGCTTACAACTGGGTGGAGGGGCTGTTATTCGCGAAAATTGGACAGGAAGTTTATTACCCGGCCAAACAACAGTATATATGTTTACAGGAGAAATAAAAATAGGAGAAAATGGCCAAATTCCCGTAGTATGCGCCTCTATAGAAAATATTAATAACAACACCCCAGAAGACAGAACAGACAATAATACTACCTGTAAAGAGGTGGCAGTTGGGAGTTTTAACATCTTGAATATATACCCTAATCCAGCAAATGACAATATTAACTTTGGTGTGATGTTGCCAAAAGATGGTAAAGTAAATGTCCGATTTATAGATATTATTGGACAAGGTTTGTACAATAAGGATTTCAATGGCTCAAGAGGATACAATCAATTTACAATGCCAGTATCCACGTTAAATTCGGCAGTCTATATTGCAGAAATTTCTTTTGATGGAGAAACTGTTCGAGAGAAATTTATGATAAAAAATAAATAAATAAAATGGCATAGCCACTTTTGCTTTCATATTTTTAACTGTCAAGCCTTTGTATGTTTTGTTTTGTAATTCATAGATTACTAATTATTGAAAAATGCTTATTGCTCCTCCAAAATGAAATACGTTTAGTTGGAAAAATTAAGTGTACAATATAAAAAATGGCATGAGCGAAACGGTGATAAAAGCAAGAAACATTAGTAAACTCTACCGATTGGGTGAAGTAGGAACCGGCACACTCTCACACGATTTAAATAGATGGTGGGCAAGGGTGCGTGGTAAAGAAGATCCATATACTTTAATTGGTCAAATAAATGACAGAAGCAAAAAAGCAGAAAGCGAATACGTTTGGTCTTTAAGAAATATTAATTTTGAAATAAAACAAGGGGATATAGTAGGAATAATAGGTAAAAACGGAGCTGGAAAATCTACGTTGCTAAAAATAATTTCGCAGATTACCACACCAACTACCGGAAGTATAAAAATAAAAGGCAGAATAGCATCACTTTTAGAAGTAGGAACAGGCATGAACCCCGAATTAACCGCACGAGAAAATATTTATCTCAATGGTGCTATTTTAGGAATGACCCAAAAAGAAATTACCTCTAAATTTGATGAAATAATTGACTTCTCCGGATGCATAATGTATGTGGATACTCCGGTAAAACGCTTTAGTTCCGGCATGAGAGTTCGTTTAGGCTTTGCTGTGGCGGCATTTTTAGAACCTGAAATTTTAATTGTAGATGAAGTACTTGCCGTTGGCGATGCTGAATTTCAAAAAAAAGCTATCGGTAAAATGAAAGAAGTCTCCGAAAAAGGCGGGAGAACCGTTTTGTTTGTAAGCCATAATATGTTGGCTGTAAAATCACTCTGCACCAAAGGATTATGGTTAGAAAATGGACAAGTAAAAGACATTGGAAACATCGACCAAATAATCAGCTCCTATTTGTCCAATACTAAAGATTGTAATACTTCCTTTGTTTCTGTAGAAAAAGAGAACGAAGGGTTTGTGATTCATTCGCTCAAAATTTCTGATAATGGAATAGAGGGAATGTTCAATATTGAAGAAGACTTAGTATTTGAAATAAACGTTTCTAGTAAGAGTAACTTTAAAACCATCAACATAAATTTATTTTTTAAAACACTAGAAGGTACGATTATCTTTGCCTCTTGCTCAGAGGCAATTGCATTTGAAGCGGGCAAACATACCTACCAATGCATAGTTCCTGCAAATACATTGAACGATAATATTTACAGTATTGATTTAATGGTTGTCAATTATGGCCCTAAAGTATTGCACAATATACAAGACATCATAAACATAGAAGGTGTTGAAACAAAACGTGAAAGTACAGGTTGGCTGGGCAAATTTCCGGGCTTAATAAAACCTACTAATTTTAAATGGAGTAAAACAAAAATAGACGAATGAATACATTTGAAAAAGCACTGAGAAATAAAATCAATGCATCATTATATAACAACTATGGTATTGAAAACTATGATGAAGACAGATTTGGCACCTATAAAGGAGATAAAAAAAATATTTCAATAGAAATAAAAACACTTATTAAACGCATTTTACATTACAAAGATTCCAGTCAAAAATCCTATTTATCTCAAAGCAATTTTTTTATTCAGAAGTATGGAGAAGAGTTGCAGCAGCTGTACAATATTTTAAATGAAAATGATAAAAAATTAATTGTAGATATAATAGCCTATCGGATACTAGGATATACCAAAGTTAAATTACCAAGTAACAATAAAGAATATCGGGATGCTATAACATTGGTACATGCTTTAACAAATTCTAAAGATACTTATGATCCACATTTTCTTCATTTTATATTAGAAAAAATAAACCTGCAGCCAATTGGATTTGATATTCAATTGTATTTTACGCCCAAATCTGTAGCAACTGATTTTATTTTAGAGCAGTATGCATATAAGAAGAATAAAAATAATCTAATTCAAGCAGAGGCGGGCGATGTCGTGTTGGACTTGGGAGCATGTTGGGGCGATACCGCACTATATTTTGCTAATAAAGTAGGAGAAAAGGGAAAAGTATATTCTTTTGAATTTATTCCAGAAAACATAAAACTGTTTCATATCAATTTGTCTTTCAATCCTCCTCTTCAATCACGCATTGAACTGATTTCATTCCCCATTTCAGATGTTTCCAACAAAAAAATTTACTATAAAGACAATGGCCCCGGAAGCACAGTGCTGTATGAACCTTTTGATGAACAAACAGGCGTAGCAACAACTTTGACTATTGATGATTTTGTAAGAAATAATTCTATTGCAAAAATTGATTTTATTAAAATGGATATCGAAGGAGCAGAATTATCCGCATTAAATGGCGCAATTGAAACGATAAAAAAATTTAAACCCAAGCTGGCAATTGCAATATATCATAGCTTGAACGATTTTGTAAATATTCCTCTTTGGATAAAGAACCTAAACTTAGATTATGACATTTTTATAGACCACTTTACCATCCATTCAGAAGAAACTATTTGCTTTGCAATCCCTAAAAAATGATAATTTTATAGTTTATCCAATAGATACCTTTTAAAAAGTTGAAAAAATATGATTCTTGTAACCAAACCATTTTTACCACCATACAAGGAATACGAAACACAACTTCGTAGAATTTGGACAAATAATTGGCTTACAAATAATGGTCCTCTCGTACAAGAATTAGAAGATAAATTAAAAACATACCTCAACGTCCCACACCTGTTTTTTGTTAGCAATGGTACCATTGCTTTGCAAATGGCCATAAAAGCATTAAGCCTAAAAGGAGAAATTATTACCACTCCATTTTCTTTCGTAGCTACTGCCAGTAGTATTGTTTGGGAAGGATGTACACCCGTTTTTGTAGAGATTAATAAAAACTCTTTTAATATAGATGCAGATAAAATTGAAGCATCTATCACTCCAAACACAGTAGCTATTTTGGCAACCCATGTTTTTGGCAATCCATGTGAAATAGAGAAAATAGAAGAGATAGCAAAAAAATACCATCTAAAAGTTATTTACGATGGCGCTCATGCTTTTGATGTAAAATATAAAAACAAATCCATTTTTGAATACGGTGATATTGCAACTTGTTCTTTGCACGCTACAAAATTATATCACAGCACAGAAGGTGGATTAATAATTTGCAAAAATGAACAGCTAGCACAAAAATTGAAATACATTCGCAATTTCGGCATTTCGGGATTTAATACTTTTGCCGAGTTAGGAATCAACGGAAAAAATTCAGAATTCCACGCAGCCATGGGCTTGACCAACTTTAATTATATAGAAAAAATTTTAGCTAAACGTAAATCATTAGCCGAAAAATATGATGAATTATTGGTTGGTTTTCCACATCAAAAACCACAATGGAATCAACACGCCACTCAAAATTATGCGTATTATCCAATCTTGTTAAATTCAGAAGAAGAACTTTTAAGAATAAAAGAAAAATTAGAAAAAGAAGACATAGAAACAAGAAGACTTTTTTACCCAAGTTTATCCAGTGCTTTGCCCTATTTAACACCTAAAGAATTTCCAATAACAGACGATATATCTAAAAGAGTTTTAAGCCTGCCGTTTTATTTTGATTTGAAAATGGAAGAAGTACAACGCATTGTTAATATAATAAAAGAAGAATTATGCTAATAGTAGGAGCTAAAGGTTTTGCGATAGAGTTGTTAGAGGTTTTTCATCAAATGAACAACACCAATGATATTGTATTTTTTGATGATATTTCCAATGATTTACCATCAAAAATTTTTAATCAATTTCCTGTATTAAAATCTTTAGACGAAGCAAAAAACTATTTTAAAAAAACCGACAATAAATTTAGCTTAGGACTGGGAGGGCCTAAAAATAGAAAAATAGCAACAGATAAATTAATTGCAATAGATGGAGTAATAACCTCCGTTATAAGCCCAACAGCAGTTATAGGACATTATGATAATGAAATTGAAGTTGGTTCTACTATCATGTCAAATGTTATCATCACAAATCGTATAAAAATAGGAAAATGTTGTTTGATTAATCTTGCTTGTACCATTGGGCATGAAACCATTATTAAAGATTATGTTGAATTATGTCCCGCTGTAAACGTGTCTGGGAATGTTACAATAGGGAATAGCGTATTTATAGGTTCAAATGCCACCATTCTACCAAATATAAAAATTGGAAATAATGTCGTCGTCGCAGCAGGCTCCGTTGTAACAAAAGATGTACCTGATAATTGTATGGTTGCAGGTGTTCCAGCTGTAATAAAAAAAATATTCTAACAATATGCCATACATTTTACCAATATGAAAGTAAGTGTTGTAATGATTACCTATCAGCAGGAGCCGTTTATTAAACAAGCAATTGAAGGCGTATTAATGCAACAGTGTAATTTTGAGATTGAATTGATAATTGCAAACGACTGCTCTCCTGACAATACAGAATCTGTAGTAAATAATAGTATAAAAAATCACCCAAATGGAAGTTGGATAAAATATACTCGACATTCTAAGAACAAAGGAATGATGGGCAATTCTTTGTGGTCTTTGGAGCAGGCTCAGGGTAAATATATTGCAATATGCGAAGGAGACGACTATTGGACAGACCCTTTGAAGTTACAAAGACAAGTTGATTTTTTAGAACAGAATGACGATTATGTAATTCATTTTGAAAACAAACTGAATGTAGATGAAAATGGAAAAATATTAAAAAATGCAGAAAGTAATTATGTAAAAGATGTTTTCGGAATAAAAGATATTTTATTGAAAGACAATCCCATTTACACCGTCACGACAGCTTTTAGAAACATCAAAGAGTTGAAGAGTATTCTAAATAAAAACATGCTCCCTTACCCCTATGGCGACCTTGGTTTGTGGATTTTCCTTTTATATTATTCAAGCAAAAAGGTAAAATATTCAGCAGTAATTTCAGCAGCATATAGGATACACGATAAGGGCATATTCTCTAAGGCGAATGATATTGAAAAATGGAAAAATTTTGTTACAACCAATCAATTGCATCTACAATTATATCCTGATTTATACCCCAATGAAAATATTGAAAGAATCATTGAACTTCAAATTAAATATTTGAAAGGATTATTGACTGTTAACAAAGTAGAAAGTGTGAAATTTTATTTTACAAATTTTATTAAGCTAAATACTAAATTTCCCATAAGAGATTTTTGGTATGCTCTTAGGAAATATTAAACTTCCTTAAACGCTCTAATCCTCTCCACAATCTCTATGGAAGGTTGTATCACATCTAGCCCAAATCCTTTGTTGTTTAAGATGGCTTCATAAGACACCGTATGTAAATCGGAAAAGCCATCGGTAAATTCATAAGATTTTCCATTGATTATAATTTGTCGTTTGGGAGTATTAGTTGGTTCAATGCTTAAATCCCATTTTACAGTTGCACCCTGTAATTCCAAAATGCCTTTGCTTTCTGTATCCGTCAGTATTTCAGGCTGTATGTGTTGTACTTCTCCAAACAACCAAACGGCTAAATCAAACAAGTGAATACCAATATTGGTGGCCACTCCACCAGATTTTTTTATATCTCCTTTCCAACTTTTAGAATACCATTTTCCTCTCGGCGTATGATACTCCATCAGCACTTCCTGTTTCGAAATTTCAGACTGCGCTATCTCTTTCTTTAAGTCTAAAAGCATTGGGTGTAAGCGCAATTGCAAAATAGTGTAAATGTGTTTATCCGTATAAGTTTCTGCTTCTTGAAGATGTTGTAAACTTTCCAATGTTAGTGCTAAAGGTTTTTCGCAAATTACATTTGCATTTAGTTTTAATCCTGCATAACAATGTTCTTCGTGCAGATAATTGGGCGAACAAACTACGAGATAATCCACGGGATTTTTTTCCAACAAAAAATCATAAAAAGCAAATTCATCTGTAAAAAATTCACAATCGGGAAAATAACTATCTAAAATGCCTACCCTGTCAGATATATCATAAGCCGCTACTAATGTTCCGCCCACTTCTTTGATAGCTTTCAAGTGCCTGGGGGCAATGTATCCCGCAACTCCTATAAGTGCAAATCGTTTACCCATCAATTAAATTTACTTGTTGGTTTTTTAGTTGATATTTTTCTTTCGTAAGGGAACAAATAGCCATGTTGTTTTCAAATTTTAATTTTGCGCCCGCTCTGCTGCGCCAGCCATCTTGTTTGGCAGGATTTCCTTTCATTAATGCATAAGCAGGAATATTTTTTGTAACAACGGCACCAGCTCCAATAAACGCATATTCGCCAATGGTAACACCACAAATAATAGTGGCATTTGCGCCGATAGTTGCGCCCTTTTTTACAAGGGTTGTTTTATATTCATTTTTTCGTTCAATAAAACTTCGAGGATTCATGACGTTTGTAAAAACAGCAGAAGGACCAATAAATACATCTTCTTCGCAAATAACACCTTCGTACAATGAAACATTATTTTGCACTTTCACTCCATTGCCTAATTGCACTTTATTGGCAACAAATACATTTTGTCCAAGAACACAATCTGAGCCAATAGTTGCTTGCATAACATGGCTGAAATGCCATATTTTGCTGCCACTTCCAATGGTTGCACCATCGTCTATAATAGCGGTTTCATGTTTAAAATAATCAAGCATTTTATTTAAAAAATTCTTCTATTGCATCACAAATATAAGACAATTGAGCTGTAGTTAATGCGGCATATATTGGAATAGATAAAACCTCAGAACAGAGCCTTTCTGTATTTTTTAATGAAATATCTTGCTGGTAAGCTTTTTGTTGATATATCGGAATAGGATAATTGACGATAGAAGTAATTTCTTTTTGTTTTAAGAAATCAATTAACATATCTCGTTTTTTATTTTCTATTTTAATCGTATATAAATGAAAAATATGATTTGGATGAATTGTCGGCAATTCTAAGGCTTCAATATGTTGTAATCTTTCCTGATAATAGTGTGCATTTTTTCTGCGTTGTTCGTTTTGCCTATCTAAATATTTCAATTTTACACTCAAAATACCTGCTTGCAATGTATCCAATCTGGAATTAATGCCAACAATATCGTGCATATATTTTGCAGACTGTCCGTGTGTTGCCATTTTACGGATATTTATCGCCAAATTTTCATCTCGACAAAACACTGCGCCTCCATCGCCATACGCTCCCAAATTTTTGGTGGGATAAAAAGAAGTAGTGTGGATGCTTTCTCTATCAATGTTTTTTTCTGCTCCTAAAGATTGCGCATTGTCTTCTATCAAAGCAATATTTTTTTCTTGGCAAAATTGATAAATAAGTTCCGTGTCTTTGCAGGGCAATCCGAATAAATGTACGATAATAATAGCTTTTACTTCTGGGGTATAAACCGCTTGGATATGTTCCAACGTAGTATTGAAATCAGTAATATCTACATCGGCAAAAACCACTTTATAGCCTAAAAAAGTAGCCACTTCCACGGGGGCAATATACGTGAATGTAGGAACAATAATTTTACTTCCCTTCGGTAAGTTTAATGCCATAAGTGCCAGCTGAAGCGCATCGGTGCCGTTGCCACAACTAATTACATTTCTTATTCCTGTATAATTGGCTAATTCTTTTTCAAATAATTTCACTTGTTTTCCTTGCACATAATCTCCTTCCAATAGAGATTGTTGTACTACAGCATCTATTTCAGTTTTTAACTGTAAATATTGTTGCTTCAAATCCACCATGGCAATTGCTTCCATTCTCAATAATACGAAAAAAAACTTTATTTTGTTGGCGATTCCAATTTTATGCAAAGCAAAAAAATACTATTTCTCTCCCCTTATCCTTTTGGAAAAGGACCCAGCCAGCGATTGAAGTATGAACAATATTATGATTATTTTGAAAAAAATGGATTTGAATTAACTACAAGTTCTTTTATGGATGATGAACTTTGGAAAATTGTTTATAAACACGGAAATATCATTCAGAAAATAATTGGAACATTGCGTGGTTATTTGCGTCGTTTCAATGATTTGTTGCACATCCGCCAATTCGATATTATTTACATCCATCTTTGGGTAACGCCCTTTGGTCCTCCAATTTTTGAATGGTTGATTCATTTATTTGCCAAAAAAATAGTCTATGATATAGACGATATGATTTATTTGAATGTCACTCAAAAACGTTTTATAGACAAAATAAAAGGACGAAATAAACCTTTGGCATTAATGAAATACGCTAATGCTGTAATTGTCTGTTCGCCTTTTTTAGAAAAATTTGTCCAACAATATAATTCCAATGTAACCACCATTTTGGCAACGTATAACACAGACACTACCACACCAAAATTGCAGGAAGCAAAAGAGAAAACAACTATTGGTTGGACGGGTACACATTCTACCATGAAATATTTAAGTATTGTGGAAGCGGCTTTAGTGGAATTAAGTAAAACGAGAACTATTGAGTTTTTGGTCATCTGCAATGCTCCTTACCACCATCCAAAAATTGAAACTCGAAACATTGTTTGGACTGCCACGCATGAAATTAGTGATTTAAAACAAATAGACATTGGTTTATATCCATTAGAAAAAGAAGAATGGGTATTGGGAAAAAGTGGCAACAAAGCATTGGCTTATATGAATGTGGGAATTCCTTGCATTGCCACCGATTTTGGCACCAACTCATTGGTGATTCAGCACAAAGAAGACGGTTTTTTAGTAAACAATACCAAAGAAGAATGGCTGCAATGGTTGCTTTATTTGGTGGACAATCCCAATGAACGGGCTCGTATTGGACAAAATGCCCGCAAAGCAGTAGAAAATAAATTTTCTGTAAAAGCGAATAGAAATACTTATCTGCAAGTATTAAAATCCTTGATTTAATACAGAAATATATGAAGCAATCTTTGGGTTGATTGCTATAATATATCAAAGTAAATAAGGCAGCGGTTTTTTTATAACTATTTTACCAATATACATTTTTCGGTATATCCTACGTTATCTTGCTGATAGATACGTACAAAATACATTCCTGCAGAATGACTGGATAAATCTAAAACTCTAAAAAAAGTGCCGGCATTTTCTTGATGTTGCTGTAAAAGTTGACCGTTTTGATTCAATAATTGCCAGTTCCAATCTTTATTTATGGATGTTTGAATTTGTACCATATCTTTAGTGATAGTTGGATAAATTGTAAAATATTTCTTTAACGTAGCAATTGGAAATCCGGTTGTTGTGGAGGTGTCTTGGCGGGTATATATTTTGTAATAGAACTCCGTCCATGCATTGGAGGTAGAATTGTTTACCATTTTAATTTTTATCGAAGATTTATCTTTTGTGTAACGTGCCGGAATGTCAAAAATATCATCTCGCACCAACCCATTTGGATTAAATCCTGCATTTAGCCAAATACCCACTAAGCTATCATCAACATATACTTTTGCTTGCTGATTTTTATAACTATAATCGAACGTGCGCAATAAGCGAGCACCTTTGTTTTCAGGCAAAATAGTTGCGTTCCATGTTGAAGAATCCGGAATCGCATACCCATCATGCTGCGATTTTTCTAAATATTTTTCTCCTTCAAAAGCTGCCGTTTTTTGTAAAAATACTTTGGAGGTTGTCGTAGTATATTGATGCAAAGATTCGCTCACTGTATTTCCTATGTCTAACGAGTCCGTCAGTATTGTTTCTGTTGGTATTAAATAATAAAATGCCAATGATTGATAGTTCGCAAGTTTGTTATTGTAATCACCATGCTCTATTTGAAAACGGAGATTATTTTCAAAATAAATTGGATCGGTGAGGTGAAAACGATACATAGAACGATGGAAGAATTTATCTGAATTTGTCATGCCATTTTGAGGCAAACTATATTCATCATAAAAAAAATAAAAAGTGGAATTAAAATAGTCTTCCGTTCCGGTGCCAATAAAATAAGGCGTTTTCGCATCGTCTATATAAATATGTTCATCGCCTTCCAGCCAACAAAACAAAGTATCACTATTTTGATCGGCTTCAATGACCGTTCCTGCGTACACTCCTTTTCCTTGTATGTTTGCTACTAAATAATCCGTTGGGTCTGTATAATTTTTGGTTTCTCGGCGCAAATTTGTTTTGAAATAGCCGGTGTTTTTAGAAGAATAATTCTGTGTTGCGGTTGCCCATTTCCACGTTGTATTATTGATGGTTCGGCTACTTTTATTTTCTATCATTACTCGTACATTTTTCCAAAATGGCATCGAAAAATAATTATAAAACCATCCATTTATATTGCCACACGGAATGGATTTCATATAAGTAGCATCATTTACACCCGTAGCAAAAAACAACCCGATTGGCGCACTTACTGATGGTGTTGTTTCGTCATCAAAATAGATATGAATATATATAGAATCCAGCAGTTGTTTGTTTTTCTTTTTTACCTCATCAGGAGAATTGTACCTGTTTTTTATCTCACTAAATGCATTTGCTTGCACGTTAGAAACATTGTAATCATGGGCAGTTTCGCTTATTGGAGTACCAACGTCTATTGAATCTGTGATAGCGCCATTACAACTCACCCAATAATAAAATTCATTCCAAGGGTCTCCGCTTTGGTATTGTAATTGCAGATTTATTTGTGTTTTATTTTGATAAAAACTTTTAGGAAGGATGAATGTGTCATTTTGCCAATATCTATAGGTTCTGTATCCTTTGTTTTTCCAAATACCTACATTTTGGTTATCTACTTTTACAAGTGCTTGTTCAAATAGTGTAGAGAAATTAAAATCCAAGTGATACGATTTATTACTTCTTTTTATTAATAAAATTTGGGAAGCAGTACTGTCAATTTTCATTTTAAACTTGCTAATGCCTTTGTGAAAATTTCCTTTATCTTGAATAAAATCAGACCATGAATAATCCAAATCCGGTAATTGCATTTGCAACGCTTCTATTGAACGTTGTCCATTGCTTTGAAATAATTGCCGTTGTGCATTAGGTGCCAACGAAAAGGTAATACTGTCTTTGTTGGTTTGCATCCAATTGTCTTTTGGATATGCTCCGGCGGTATTAAATTCTTGTATTAATTCTGATTGATTATAGGCAACTGTCCAACTTTGCAACACCGTGTCTCTCGGCAGTTGGCGTGCTTGAAACTGACAAAATACCATTGCAGTATCAATCGTTACAATAAGAGATTGCGCCACCGGCATTTTCATATATGAATAAAAGCCACCGCTGGATGCTGTCAAATTTTGTACTAATGGTTTGCTGTACGGAGGACTTTGTGTTAGAAATAAATCCTCAAAAGTCTGGTTAATTCTCGGAGTGGTTTCGCCATCAAAATAAAAGCGCAAGCGCGCTTGTAAGTAGAATGGAAATGTAATCATCCAAAATCGTTCTATTAAAGCGGGCCCTTGAATATGGCAGATGACGTATTCTTTTTTTGTTCCAGCAATACCAGACGGATTGTTTATTTTTCCTTGTGGAAAAACATCGTAATAATTAGGCGCCGTAGGCGAAATATAATCATCGTTTAATCCTTTTCTGTCATAAGAGGATTGCATAAAGGAGATAGAGTAATGATTAAGAGAGGGAAGTTGCTGTAGGAGCGACTGCGCAGCAAGGAGATTGTTGATGAAGCAAAAAAGAACAACCAGTTTAATGTAAATGCTATTTTTCATATTTAAAGATACTTAAAATTTGCCAATGATTTTTTCTAAGCTGAGTTCAAACGATAAGTGCAATTTTGTTTAAAACAGAATTACCCTTTTTCCATTATCGGCACTATTTTTTTAGCTGCAATTTCCTATGAGTTATTTGAAAAGAAAATTTTAAAATTAAAACCCCAATAATATTTTTGTTTTTAATGCTGTCTGTTGGAGTTCTTTATCAATAAATCACTTCACAGAAAGTATTGCGGATTCATCTTTAGCTAAAGTTATAAAATTAACGTGTTGTGCGGTTTAAATAGTAAAAAATGATAAAAAGAATCGCAAAAAGCTGCATATTATACAATGCAAAAAAGCGTGGGCAGTCAAA
>JBDKHK010000016.1:0-18162 GCA_039797705.1 Bacteroidota bacterium | reverse complement strand
TACAAGGTCTGTTTTATATTGATTAATTAGCTTCTTAATTTCATTTGCATCAGAAGCTGTGAAATTAGATGCTATTATTTTACCTTGTCCTTGACTATTTATTTTTATTGTTGTACCAATTAAACTTGTATCTATTTCTACGCTTGATATAGAATTAATTGGTATTGATATAGAATCTGACGCGAAATCATCATTACCTAAAAGTGAGAAATCTATTTTGAATTTTTGCTTTGACTTGCCTATTTTTTTAGTACTTAATTTATGAGGAATATTTCTTGAATATATTTTTCAAGTTCGTCAATTAATCTTCTTTTTTCTTTTTTATCAAGTTTATTAGATTATACAATATCGTTTAACGGAACGCAACAAGCATAAAAATTATTTACATAGAAATCAATATGTGGTTGTATTTCTTTACTAAACTTTATTTCATTTTCAGCTTTTAATCTTTTTTTATTTTTATTAATTGGTTTACCAAATTTGTTTGCATTTAAGAAAGCATATTTAGCACGATATGTATCATATTGTTCTTTTGTTTTCTTATTAAAATCGGATTTGAACCAAATTATTTTAAAAAAGTCTTTTATAAATTCTTGTTTGAAGATATTATGCGTATCATATTTAAGATGTTTTTCTCTGTGTTCAAAAATTCTTTCTTTTATACTTGAATATCTTCTGCCAACATAGTAAGCTAAAAATCTATTATTATAAAGTTTCGGATTTTTAAAACCCCAAATATATACGCCATATAAATGTGGTTCTATATTTTTTTGAAACTCTTCAAACGAATATAATTCTGTGCATTTTAATTTGTATTCCATAACATTTTATGTAAAGATGTAACAACACTACGTCAAAACTTGTCGTAGTAAACATCTTATTTCATTTCATTCTTCGAACTTCTCAATTGCTCTAACATTACTCTTGTAGTGGTAAAAGAAACAATTTTATCTACAAAATATTCCAAGGCATATAGCTTTTCTTCTTCTGTAGCTTCCAAATAATTTAAGATGTTTAATAGATGCATTTTCATGTGTCCTTGCTGGATACCAACGGTTGTCATGGCTCGTAATGCAGCAAAATTTTGAGCTAATCCTGCAACGGCACAAATCTGCATGAGTTGTGGTGCATTTGGATTTCCTAGAATTTGCATACTGCGTTTTACCAATGGATGTAATTGTGTCAATCCTCCAACCGTTCCGACTGCTAATGGTAAATCAATCCAAAATTTGAATACCTCATTTTCTACCGTGCAATGTGTTAAGGAGCTATACCTGCCATGGCGCGATGCATACGTATGTCCGCAAGCTTCCACTGCACGAAAATCATTTCCAGTAGCAATAACCAAAGCATCTACCCCATTATAAATTCCTTTATTGTGGGTCGTTGCACGATGTGGATCTACTTCTGCAATTCTCACGGCTACTCGTACTTTTTCTGCAAATTCTCTTGCCGGAACGCCGCCTACGGTGCCAAGTTCATCTACCTTACATTCTACCCATGCCCGCACAATACATTCGGGAGTGTAGTTAGAAACAATAGACATAATGATTTGCGGTTTGCCATCAAATTGAGCATCGCCTCCAATAATTTCTTTTAGCTGTGTAGCATATTCTTCTAAAATAGTATTGATAAAATTTGCGCCCATGGAATCACACGTTTCAAAAGAAACTTTTAATTGATAATAGCCCTCTTCGTGTTGCGTCATATCTATCAATTCAATATCCAACACACCGCCACCACGAGCATCCATGTTTACACTTAGATATTTTGCTCCTTCAAACAATGTTTTTTTGAGTATTGGAAAATAATTTATAAAAATTTCTTTATTGCCTTTATAAATAAAATGTACTTGTCCTATTTTTGTGGTGCTTAATACTTCTGCATGAAAACCACCTCGCTCACTCCAAAATTTTCCAGAGTTTGACATGGCTGCCACCACAGAGCTTTCTTCTATAGCCATGGGCAGGCAATACCATTCATTATTGATTAAAAAATTAGGTGCAACGGAATATGGGAAAAAATAATTGGTGATAGTATTTTCTGAAAATTCGTCTAATATTTCTTGTGTTTCTAAATCGCGGTGCCAATAAGAAATTAATTCTGCTTTTGCGGCTTCATCATTATCGAGATAATTGCTAACTAACCAATCAATTTTTTGTTCTTTATTAAGTTTTGAATAGCCTTGTATATTTTTCATTTTGACCACTTTTTTATAACCACAAAGTACACTAAGCTTTTACACAAAGAGTACAATTTTTTTTATTTATTTACTTTCAAAAATGCCTTCGCTAATTTCAATCCTTCTATTTGATAATGCAAAAACTGTTCTAGTGCCTCGTACGATTGGTCGGCATATTTTAGCAAAGTAGAAGCTTGTCCATATATGGAGGTTGCTTGTAATTTTTCCATTTCATAATATCCGTCTAAAAAATTTTTTATTCCTCCAGAAATAATAAATTGTTTACATAAAGCCAAATCACCTAATTCTTCTTGCAGTTCATTTACAAACGTTGTCATTTCTTCCGCACTGTGTCCAATTTTTGTGATGGCTTTATAGGTTTCCAATTTTTGTTCATTGCTGCGCAGCAGTTCCAACATGGAAAAATTGGTTCCTCCATGTGCTGCAAATTCAATGGCTTCTAAAGGGAGTTGCAGTAATGCACGTAAACTTTCTTTACCAAAACCTTGACCTACTTCTTTTACAATTACTTTTTGTTTTGTTGTATCTAAAAACTGGCGTAATGTATCAATTGGAGCATTTTTAAATTTATCACCTTCAGGCTGTAACCATTCCTGCAAAGGATTTACATGAATTATAATTCCATCCGTTTGAAGTTTATCAACCAATTGGTCGATTTTAGAAACTTGATTTTCTTGTAATAAGATTTCTAATTGTGCAATGCCGATATTGGCATAAAATGGCAAATCATCTCCAATAATTTTTCTAAAATCAAAATCCTGTAAACGGTCATTACTATACAACAAAGAGCGGCAAGAACCTAAGCCCATTCCCATGCCAAATTGCTTACACGCTCGTGCTAAATGTGAGTTTATTTTATAGGCTTTTTCCGTTCCGCCTGTCATGCTGGAAATCCAAATAGGGGTTTGTAATGTTTTGCCTAAAAATGAAGTGGAAGGTAACTTATCGGAAGGGTGTGCCGACAAAATCGGTTCATAGAAAAAGCGTTTGTCTAAAAAAGCATTTTCTACTTGTGATTGAAAGGCAAGATGAATATGATCTTTTTTGCGTTCGTCGGCAGTTGGATCGGGTGGCAGTATTTGTTTCTTATTTTCCAAAATATTTTCCAAATTTACATTTATAAAAAATAGAAAACAGCCAACGCTCAGGCTATTTTTCTGTTTATTATTCAATTACTTTTAAGGAGAGGGCTGCTTTTTTTAAATCCTCTTGCCAAAGTTTTCTTTTGTGACGCAAAAGCCATCCGGCAGTTTGATAAATATGACCTTTGGGGGTTTCAAAAACATCCACATAAAATTCAAAACGATGGTCTTGCTTTTCGGAAGATAGAATTCCTGAAAGCTGATATTCTTTTACTTTTAAATTATTGACCGTCGTAAACATGGTATCATTTGCTTCTATATTCAATTCTGTTAGATTTCTCTTCAACTGATTCATAATAGAATCGCTCATAATTTCAAAGCCGTTATCGCCGGGTTTCATTCCATGATCTACCAAAATAAAATACACATCACGGTAGTCATTTTTTAATTGCAATAAAGTTTGCTTGGATGGATACACATCATCTGTTTCAAAAAGATACGATGGGTATTGAATGTTCACGTTCTTGTTCTCAAAAGTTTTAGGCTTCTTACTGTATCGGCAAGAAGTTAAAATAAGTGTTGTAAATAGCAAATAAAAAGCAGCACGTTTCATGGTGTAAAGATAAGAGAATTTACATGAAGTAAATAGATATAGTCATGCTAACTTCGATATCATGCCCCAACAATTATGGTGTGCTGCGATCCTCTAAAAATGAATTTTATTGCCATTTTCTTTCAACCATTGTCGATGTATTTTATAATCAGGCATGGCATTTTCCACCTGTTTCCAAAATTTAGGCGAGTGATTCATTTCTTTCAAATGGGCTAATTCATGAACAATCACATAGTCAATCACCACAGTAGGCAATAATAGCAATTTGGTAGAAAAGGAAATTTTTTTAGAGGAAGAACAACTTCCCCATCTGGAAACGGTGTGTTTTATATCTATTTTTTCTATTTTTTCTTTAAAATAAAATTCGTTCCAATACAGTGTGCGCTGTTGTACTTTCGATAAGAAATATTTTTCTGTAAAACGCAACAAAAAACGTTGAATTTCCTGTATTTTCTTTTGTTCAGGAGTGGTAGTTAATAAATAAATTTTTAACAATGAATCCCCACGATAACTTAACTTATTTCTTCCTGATGGTATCAATTCAATTTCTATATTAAAAGGTTCTCCATAAATTTTTAATTCTTTATTTTGATAATATCCTACAGTAAATTGTTGTTCTTGGTAATAATTATTTTCGACAATTTTCTTTTTTGCCCAAGTTAGAAATTGCTGGAGTGTTTTTTCTTTATCGGCAACAGAAATATGCTTTGGCAATCTTACAATAATTTCTTTTTTCCCAAAAGAAACTCTGGAAGAATTGCGCGGTTCAACAATTATTTTTACCGGCACCGGAAAATTATCTGTATTATAAATATTTACACTCATGAATTGGATTCTTAGATAAGAGATGCGAGACAATAGACAAGGGATTGGAGAAAAGAGATGTGACATAAAAATTATTTGTCTTATCATACTTCCTGTATATAGTCGCTCGCATCACCATCTTATTTCTAAATTCTAACTTCTCAAATCTCTTGTCTCATATCTCAAACCTAACGTCTATAACGTTCTATACGCTTTTTACAAACATATTTTGCGCAGCATCTTTGCTAATGATTAATTGTTTTCTGTCGTTAATAATAAGTTGTATGGTTTCATCAAATTCTTCTTTATCTATAATTCTAATTTTATCTTTTAATTGCAATTGTATTTTATTCAGATATTTCAAAAAAGCAGCAGAGTCGTCGTTTACACTTTGCAGCATATATTGCTTTTTAAGTTTTGCATTTGCCAAACAAATTACATTTGGCACAGAAATATTCCCCAGTTTGTCGGGAATAGGTTCGCCGTGCGGGTCAAACTTTGGATACCCTAAATATTCATCCATTTTATCTATTAATTCATCCGACTGTACATGTTCTAATTGTTCTGCAATATCATGAATTTTATCCCAGGTAAATTTGAGATTTTTTACTAAAAATGTTTCCCAAAGGCGATGTTTTCTTACTATTTTTATGGCAATGGATAATCCTACTTTGGTTAGCGAAACTCCGTAGTATTTTTTATACAATACCAATTTCTTGTCTGCCAGTTTTTTAAGCATATCGGTTACAGAAGCCGCTGAATGATCGAGCTTATACGCCAAATCATTTGTTTTTACTAATCCATTTTGCAATTCACCCAATTGAAAAATATATTTCAGGTAATTTTCTTCAACAGAGCTTAGTACTAATATCATTATAAATATTTAAGCGAATCTAAAAATAATATTTCAAAGTATAAAAATATATTTTTAACATTGTGTAAAATATGTTTACGAACAACAAAGATTGGCGATTAGAGCGTTCTGCTAATTCACTGCCCGAGTCATTTTCCAGTATTGCCATTCCTAAGAATGTAAAAGGTTGGCGCAAGTTATTGGCATTTGCAGGGCCGGGGCTAATGGTAGCTGTTGGCTATATGGACCCCGGCAACTGGGCAACCGATATTGCAGGCGGTTCGAGCTTTGGTTATACCCTATTATCTGTTATTTTGATTTCTAATTTATTTGCTATTTTATTGCAACATTTGTGCGTAAAACTCGGTATAGCTACGGGCAGAGATTTAGCACAAGCGTGCAAAGATTCTTACTCCAAGTCTGTTAGTATTTTTTTATGGATAATCTGCGAAATTGCTATTGCTGCCTGCGATTTAGCGGAGGTCATTGGCTCTGCGATTGCTATTAATTTATTATTTGGTATTCCACTTACAGTAGGAATTATCATTACCATATTAGATGTATTGGTGTTGTTGATGCTGCAAAATAAAGGATTTCGGTACCTCGAAGCATTTGTAGGCAGTTTGATTTTTATCATTTTTTGTTGTTTTGCTTATGAGTTGATGATATCAAAACCAGAAATAAATGCTGTATTGAAAGGACTTTTGCCAGAAAAAGAAATTATTACCAATGGTGATATGTTGTATATTGCCATTGGAATTTTAGGAGCTACCGTGATGCCACATAATTTATATTTACATTCGAGTATTGTGCAAACCCGTGATTTTGAGCGCACGAATGAAGGGAAAAAGCAAGCCATTAAATTTGCTACCATAGATTCTACCGTTTCGTTGTTTTTGGCATTTTTTATCAATGCTGCTATATTGATTTTGGCGGCATCTGCATTTCATTTTAATGGGCATCAAGAAGTAGCTGATATTCATGATGCTTACAAACTATTGGAACCCGTGCTTGGAATAAAAGTAGCTTCTACATTTTTTGCAATTGCATTGCTGGCAAGCGGTCAAAACTCCACCCTAACAGGCACTTTGGCTGGGCAGATTGTCATGGAAGGGTTTTTGAATATTCGCTTAAAACCGTGGTTGCGCCGGTTGATAACACGTTTGATTGCGGTAGTGCCTGCACTAATAGTTTCTATATTGTATGGGGAGAAAGGAGCCAGCAATTTATTGATTTTTAGTCAAGTTATTTTGTCGCTTCAACTGAGTTTTGCAGTAGTCCCTTTGTTACAAATTACTGGAAATAAAACTAAAATGAAGCAATTTGTAAACAGTATATTTATAAATACTGTTTCTTGGATTATTGCCATTATTATTATTGTATTGAATGGAGTAATGCTTTGGAAGATGTTATAAGATAACTTAAAAATGCTATCATTCTTTCCTCAATAATTTATACAATTTTATTCCAAGCATTAGCAAAATAACCAATATTGCTAAGCCAATAAAACCTGTCATAAAGCTTAGGTTTGTCCTTACTACTACCAAAAAAACGATAGCAAATAAAAAGATAGTGGCTACTTCGTTCCAAATTCTGAGTTGTGTAGATGTTTGATTAAAAATTCCTTTTTGTTGGTTACTGAAAATTATTTGTAATGAAAAATGGTACAAATATAATCCTACAACAAATGCTAATTTTATATGCATCCAACTTAATTGTAAAAAAGCAGGTTGACGTACTAATAGCCAAGTGGCCAAACATAAAGTTATAACAGCTGATGGCCAAGTAATAATATACCAAAGTTTTCGTTGCATCAACTGTAGTTGTTTTACTAAAATAGACTTTTCTGGTTCGGGTTTTTCATTGGCTTCGGTAGCATAAATAAATAACCGTGGCATATAAAACAAGCCGGCAAACCAATTAACTACAAAAATAATGTGTAGCGCTTTTATGTAACTGTATTCAAACACAACTCAAATTTACGATTTACGATTTACGATTTACGATTTTATTGAATAAAAAAGCGGCTCGCTAAAGCGAGCCGCAAATATTTATTTATATATACTGTTATTTCACTTTCACGGTAGTCTCTTCATTTATCCAACATTTAACGGTATAGGGTGCACCAACCGACAGTTTTTTAGCTACGACATCTGCTTTAGTTGGCAAATATTTAGTATATTCTGTAATCATTTTTTGTGCTTCTTCTTTTACATCATCACTGCCTACTTCAATGGCTTTTTTCAAATAATCAAAAGCGGGCCATAATACGATTTGAGATTGAAACCCTGTGCCTGGGCCGCATAGCTTCCCGCTTCCTAAATAAAGATTTCCTATCAACATATATGCTTTTCCCATATCTTGTCTGCATGCAATTGCTTGTTTTGCTAACTCACGCGCACCTGGATAATCATTTTTGTGAGCTTTTATAGAAGCCATAATATATAACATGTCTGCCAGTTTAGAAGAATCTGTTTCTGGCTTAATGGCATTTTCATACAATACATAAGCGGAGTCAAAATTATTGGCTTGCATATAAATGCTTGCTAATTTATTAGCATATAAATAGGAAGGTTCTAAATGATTAATTTTCTTTAATAACTCTACATTTAAAGCACTATCTGCACAGCCTTTTGTTTTGCTATATACTTGTTTAATCGTTTCAGCATCTGTAGGATTATCTTTGTATTTTTTTAGGTAAATCTCTAAAAGTTTAGCACAGTCTTGTGGGTTGCTTTTGTCGGCAAAATTTTGAGTATATGCATCATCCAAATAAGTTTTTACATCTTTATAGCCCTGTAATTGTTGATTGTTTGGATCTTTTGTGTTTTTATCAATCATGGCTGACAATGCTTCGTATTTGGCTTTAACATAATCTTCCGTAACAACAGGATCTTTTCCTAATTGATTAATTAAGAGTTTGAAATAGGTTTGAATATAATATGGGTAAGGATTTTTGGGATTTATTTCAAACATTTTTTCCAATGCTTTTCGAGCTTCGGGAATATCAGCATTTTTTCCATATTTCAACAAATCAACAGATTTTTTTCCCAAAAGATATTCATCCGGAGCGTGACATTCACTTTGTTTTTTATAGATTTGAAATAAGGTATCTACATATTTTTGTCGGACTTCTTCATTTGGAGCTTTTTGAATGAAGGATTCATACATTACACTGCCATCAATAAATGTCTGATTGCGAAAACCAGGTGCTTTATCATACATATTTTTCCACTGGGAATAGGCATCACTATATAAACCTTTTTTAAAATATTCTCGATAAATGGAATAGGCGGGCGTTGTTTTTAAACTATCACCATCAATGTAACGAGGACAATTTTGAGCTGAAGCTATAATTGTTGTAAATAATAATGTGCTTACTACTAAAAAAAATCTTTTCATTTTTTTGATTTAATTAAAAATATTTTCGTTTTACAAACCACTTGTCGCTCAATGATATACCGAATTTCAGACGATAGAAATTTTCTCTTACAAGATTGTTCTCTGTTGTACCTCTGCTTCCGGCTTCGAAGCCAACACTGAACGCATATACTAATGCTTTCTGTAATAATCCGTCATCATTTGCAACTGTGATTAATAATGGAATACCTATTCCAAAGTTTATGCCAAACTCATTTATGGCTTTGCCATTTATATTAATATTTGTTTGTGCGTAATTAAATCCTGCTCTATATTTTAGACGAGAGAAAAATTTTGAAAAGTTCTTATCGTTCGGCAAAAACTCTCCTCCTGCTGCTACTCTCCAGCTGTCTCTTAATTGGGAGGCGGCATTGTTTTCATAGCCTCTATATTTACTCCAAGGCTGGTACCTGAAATCAATTCCTGCTTTCCATTTTATGCCACGAGAAACTATAATTCCTACATTTAAAGTGGCCGGAATACGGATATTGGCTCGTTGGTTAAATTTTTCAGAAAGTGTATCTACCATTTTCGTTGTAGAAACTTTAGGTTGGATATAATTCGTAATAAAATCATTAATACCAACATCTGAAGAGCGGTAGGCTAAATAACTGGAAGCAAGTGTGTATAATGCTTCGTCTGTATAGCTTGTTTTGGCAACTTTAACAGGAGCTGAACCGGACAATCCAAAGGTTATATTGTATATTTTATTGCTGTCTTTTTTGCTTTTTATGGGTAGAGTATATTGCGCCCCAGCATTCCATATAAAGCTGCTTACCTTGGTGTTGGTAAACGTCCAGGTGGTAAATGCTTCATTGTCAAAACTACCATATTTATTTAATGGATAAGCCAATGTATTGTTGTTCATTTTGCCAAACAAATATCCAATATTAAACCCAACAGAAAAACCTTTATAGCGAAATCCATTACCCCATGAAAGCCTGTATAATGTTCCTGATCCTTCATATTCATATTTTACGGCGTTGGAGGTATCAAATGTATTTGTTTGTGAAATGAAATAATCTTTTGCCGAAAATGGTAATAAACCCACCCCTGTAACCCAATATTTTTTTATTGGGAAATATAAAGACAAATTATTTAAACTAAAATTACTCTGCTTCGCTTTTTGAGTTTGTGTCTTTATGGTGGTAAAATTTCCTGAGAAGCTTACATCTAAAGTGGTGTATTGCAAAGCGGAATAAGATGCCGGATTAATTGCATTGCCCGACTCTGCCGATTGGAATGCAGCACCTAATCCTCCCATTTGAGAGGACTGAGCATTATTATTGTCGAATGCATATCCTAAGCCATAGCGAGAATACGGTGTATGTTCTTGTGCATGAGCACTTTGTAAACTCACCAATGTGAGTAGTAGTATAAAAAGGTTACGCATTATTTTCCAATATATGATTGAGCCCGATTAATGTAAAATCGGAAATTGCAAATATCTGATTTTTAAGCCTATAAACCAACAAATCGGCATCGCCTCCGGTGATAATTATGTTCATTTGAGGAAATTTAACTAAATATTCATCTATCATTCCATCAATTTCCTTAGCTGCGGCAAATATAACCCCTGATAAAAGATTTGATTTTGTGTCATTTCCCATCAAATCGGCTTTGTTTTCCAACGCAACTAAGGGAAGTTGATTTGTAAAAGTGTGCATGGCTTTCAAGCGCATTTTAAGTCCCGGATGTATGCTTCCGCCCAAAAATTCATTCTTATCATTCATAAAATTAAAGGTGATGCAAGTGCCGCAACCAATCACCAAATTATGTTGATTTGGATAGTTGGATTGTGCCGCCGCCATGAGCGCCAGCCTATCTTTCCCTACGGTGTTTTTAGTTGCATATAAATTTTTAAATGGCAAGGGTGTTTCAGAAGACAAATGAATAAGTTGCAGTATTTCGTCTAATTCATTTTGTAGTTTTGGAGGAATCGTTACAGTACTGGAAAGTATCGCTTTTCGCACCGTATATTCCTGAATGATTTTATGCAAATCCAATTCCTCTAATACATCAAATACTAAAACAGCCTTTAAGTTACAACCATCAAAGATGCCGATTTTAGTACGAGTATTTCCAATGTCTATGGCTAAATTCATGTTGGTCTGGACTACTGATTTATCTGATGATATGATGATTTATTTTCTCAATGTACTTAGTGCCTTAGTGGTTACAAAATTTTCTTAGCCGTTGAAATGTCTGTCAATTTTCCGTTTTCCATATTTTCTATTAATACGAATCCAGGAGTTTTTCCAGCTTCAAAAGAACCTAAAGTATCAGCAAAACCTAATGCTTTGGCTCCATTCATGGTTGCCCAATTCAGCACTGTTTCAAAATCTAAATAAGATTGATATTTCAAAATAGTTTTCATTTCTTCCAAAATATTCAATTGCCAGTTCGATGTTAAACTATCTGTTCCGATACAAACCTGTGCTTCTGTTTCTACAAAATTTTTATAATTCGGCAGCCTGTTTTCGATGTATAAATTTGCATTGGGGCAAGTAGCCCAAAATACATTTTCTTTTCCCAACTTATGATGCGCTGCATGAATATCTGCCACAGTGCTTAAGGTGTTATGTACAAAAAGTGTTTTATGGAACGGTTGTAAGTAATCCAAAGCGTAATAAATAGAAGGTTGCTTGAGATGCGGAATCGGTGCTGTATCCATGCCTAATCTGTCATAAAATGCAATTAATTCTCCTGTTTTATGCAAAAATAATTCATTTTCAGAAAGTGTTTCTTGATTGTGTATGGAGATAGTTGGTTTAGTTGAAATTGCTGCGCTTTGCTCGCAATGACGTTGCAAATATTCAAACAACTCTCTTGAAACAGAATAGGGTGCATGTGGGACTTTTGATTTCTTATTTTTATCAGTAACACATAAACTGTCATATACTGCATTGTATTGCTGAATAGTGGACGGAGTATTTGCTTTTTGAAACATGTCAAAATACTCTACAAACGTATAGTAATATAGATTTCCTTTTTGTTTTTGAGCAAATGTATCTGTTGCATTGGAAATATCGCCAACGGCTACAATGCCAGATTGCAACATATTTTGTTCTTCCTGTTGAATAGCGGCTTGAATTATTTCTGATGCGTGATTTCTATTTTTAATAACTTGCGAAATGAAATCCATTAATCCAGTGCCGGTTGGTGCAACGCCGTGCAAATGCGATAATTCCAAATGGCAATGCGTGTTGATAAAACCTGGGACAATAACGCCATTAAAAAATTCAATTTCAGTTTTATCGTGATTTTCTAATGCATCAATAGTTATAATTTTTCCATTTTCATCTATTATTATCACCGCATTTTCCAGAGGCGAAGAGGAAACAGGATATATCTTATTGGCTGAGATTTTGCGGAACATTATACAAAAGTAAGAAAAATTGATTTTCTTTTCCCAACAGCATCTCACAACGTGCCTGCCTGTAGCAGACAGGGATGTTGCGAAATTATTTAGCACTGCTTTGTTGTCGCAGAGTTATGTCTTGCGCTTGCCTGTGCTCGGAAATGCTGCTTGGAAAGAAATATCGCAGAGTCCTCCACGAAGGACACTACAAGTAAAAAAACGTAAAAAGCTAATTGTTATTATAAAAATTGATTTTTAGCTTGATACTAATCCGTATCTTTGCAACATCTTGTCTAAACAAACTGACATACGAACTTTATCCAAAGAGCAATTGATTGCAGCATTAGAGCAGTTGGGCGAAAAACCATTTCGGGCTAAACAAATTTATGAATGGCTTTGGAAAAAATCGGCTGTTGATTTTGATGAAATGACCAATCTTTCTAAAGAGTTGCGTGAAACACTGAAAACACATTTTGTAATTTTTCCTATCAAAGCATATAAAGTTCAACAATCGAATGATGGAACTATAAAATCTGCTTTCCAATTGCACGACAAACATTTAATTGAAGGGGTTTTAATCCCGACGGAGGATAGAGCAACGGCTTGTGTTTCTTCTCAAGTGGGCTGTAGTTTGTCCTGCTCCTTTTGTGCTACCGGATTTTTAAATCGAGAACGCAATTTAACGGCTGCCGAAATTTACGATCAGGTGGTTTTGATTAATAAACAGGCGAAGGAAAGCCAAGGTAGGAACCTTTCCAATATTGTCTTTATGGGAATGGGTGAGCCCTTGTTGAATTATACAAATGTATTAGACGCTATTGAAAAAATTACTTCTGAAGAAGGCTTACATATTTCCGCAAAACGTATTACCGTTTCTACCGCAGGCATTGCAAAAGCCATAAAAAGATTAGGAGATGATGGCGCAAAGTTTAACCTTGCCGTGTCTTTGCATGCTGCCGATGATGAAAAGCGCAATACCATTATGCCAATTAACGAACATAATAATATTGAAGTGCTGATAGATGCCATAAAATATTTTCAATCTAAATGCAAAGGAGAAGTTACGTTTGAATATATTTTATTAGATGGTGTAAATGATACGATAGAAGATGCTAAAAAATTAGTGAATATCTGCAACCAATTGCATGATGTGAAGGTAAATGTGATTGAATACAATAAAATAGAACAAGCTGATTTTCATAAATCCACTATCGACACCAGAGATAAATTTATTGAATATCTATCCAAACATAGAGTTATTGCTAATGTGCGCAAAAGCAGGGGAAAAGACATTGACGCAGCCTGTGGTCAATTAGCCAATAAGGGTTAAAATTTCTACTTCCATTCTACTACTGTTCCGCGCTTTTTATTCGCCAATTCTTCAGGTATATTTGCTAAAATTATTTTCTTTAAAACATCTATCAATTTTTTCTTTGCTACACTTCGAGCATATACAATGCTTATTTCTCGCAATGGTTTTGGTTTTTTAAATTCTGCTATTTGATTTATTTTTTTAGCTGGAAGTTCCAATACTGCCAGCTCTGGCAACAAGGTAAATCCTCCTTCTATTTCTACCATTTTTTTTAGGGTTTCAATAGAACTACTTTCGTATTGAAGATGGTTGTTTTTGTAAGACGAATTTGTACAAATATTAATCACTTGATTGCGGAAACAATTTCCTTTCGACAGCATCCAAATATCATCTCTCAAAATATCCTTGTGTTCCAGGTTTTTCTTCTTCGTCAGCGGATGATTGTAATGTGCATATATTTTTATTTCTTCATAAAACAAAGGCTCTTCCATGATATTACTTTCGTGTAATGGTGTTGCCAATATGGCTACATCTAATTCATCTTTGTTCAGTTTAAAAATAATTTCTTCTGTTGTTAATTCATGAATTACTAATTTTATTTTTTTATAATTTTTTATAAAATCTCCCAGAAAATAAGGCAGCAAATAGGGGGCTAATGTTGGAATAATTCCAATAGTCAAATCTCCATCTAAACTGTCATCATAATATTTTGCAAGTTGTTCTATTTTTTTTGCCTCTCTCAATGCAATTCGTGCTTGTTCTATAATTTCTCTGCCAGCATCCGTAGGAATGATAGGTTGCTTGCTTCTATCAAAAATTTCGAGTTTCAATTCTTCTTCTAGTTTTTTCAATTGCATGCTTAATGTTGGCTGTGTTACCAAACAAGCTTCTGCGGCTTTGGCAAAATGACGATAGCTATCAATAGCTAAAACATATTCTAATTGCGTAAGGCTAATATTCATTATTATAATTTTAATCTATCAAAGTATAAATTTAATTGATTTTTATTATAAAACAAAAAGTGTGTATATTTGTATTATCATTAAACTTAAAAAATTAGTTATGAGCAAGCAAAAAAACATCACGCAAATAGGCTTAGACACCAAAAAATCTGAGGCTTTGGCAATAGAATTAAATAAATTACTATCTAACTATGAATTGTATTATCAAAATACACGCGGATTGCATTGGAATATAAAAGGAAAGCATTTTTTTGAATTACATGTAAAATTTGAAGAAATATACACAGATGCCCAAGAAAAAATAGATTTAATTGCAGAGCGTATTTTAACCTTAGGATTTACTCCGTTGCATACATTTTCAGATTATTTGAAACAGTCTTCTATAAAAGAAGGTAAAAACATCTCGGAAGCAAAACCAGCGGTAGAATTGATTGTTAATAGCTTACAAACAATTATCATTTTAGAAAGAACTATTTTGCAAACAGCAGACACATTAAATGACGAAGGAACGATTACTTTGTTAACAGATTTTATCACGCAACAAGAGAAAGAAATTTGGATGTATTCCTCTTGGTTGAATCAATAAACACACAATTTTTAATTATAATTTTTAAACAAAAAAAACAAAAAAATGGGATTATTAACAGTAGGACAAAAGTTTCCAGCATTTGAAAAAACAGCAGTAGTAAGCTTAGAAAAAGGAAAAGAATTTGAAACGATTACGAACGACATTCATACTAAAGACGGAAAATGGTTGGTAATGTTCTTTTGGCCAAAAGATTTTACATTTATTTGCCCAACGGAAATTGCAGAATTTGGCAAACATCACGGAGATTTTAAAGACAGAGATGCCGTATTAATCGGTACTTCTACAGACAGTGAATTTGTGCACCACGCTTGGAGAACACACCACGATGATTTAAGAGGATTGACATTCCCAATGTTGGCAGATACATCTAAATCTTTATCTCGTGAATTAGGAATTTTGACAGAAGGCGAAGAAGTTTGCTATCGTGCAACATTCATCGCAGACCCACAAGGAATCATCCGTTTTGTAAGCGTAAATGATTTGTCTGTTGGAAGAAATGTGAACGAAGTAATCCGCGTATTGGATGCTTTACAAACCGATGAATTGTGCCCTTGCAACTGGCAAAAAGGCGAAGCAACACTTAGCTAAAACATATTGTAAATCATGAATTTATAATAGTGACAAATAATTTGTCGTAAAATTCAAAAATAAAAATTTGTACAAAGATACCAATTGTTGGTATCTTTGTACAAAACATAAAGAATGGCAAAAAACACATCCATATTATTAGGTGATTATTTTGATAAATTCATTCATCAACAAGTTCAATCTGGAAAATTTTCCTCTGCAAGTGAAGTAGTGAGAGCAGCTTTGCGAGTGTTTGAATTTGAAGAAGCAAAAAAAACAGAACTCATTAACGAGCTTAAAAAAGGTGAAAAATCTGGTTTTGTAAAGGATTTTAGTAGAGATAATTTTCTACATAAACTTCATCAAAAACATCCTGTAAAATAATGAAGTTCAAGATTAGTAATGAAGCTCAAATTGACCTTGAAAAAATTTGGCTTTATACTTTAGAAACTTGGTCAATAGAACAAGCCGACCGATATTATAACATAATATTAGATGAAATTGAGTTTATAGCTGAAAACCCTAATGATGGAAAAGATTATAATAGTATCCGAAAAGGGTATTTACGCTCAAAGGTAAAATCACATTTTATTTTTTATAAAATCAATACAAAAGAAAATTTAGTTGAAATCATAAGAATATTGCATCAGCAAATGGATATTGAAAATAGGCTAAATGATTAATCTCCAAACTATAAAATAATTTTTATGCACGAAACAATAGTGGAATTATTAGCAGACTTAGGCATTCAGCCAGAATATACGAATGCAACTTTACAAAATTTAGGAGCGGCGGATTCCAAATATCTTCGCGACCTTAAATTAAATGTAAAAGCAGTTTTAACTTCCGAGCATTTATCGGCAAAAGAAACACATTTATTGGCATTAGCAACTGCCACAAATAATAACAAAGAAATTTTGGTAAATGCCTTTGCTGCAAAAGCAAAAACACACGGAGCTACCGAGGCAGAAATTGCAGAAACCCAAGCTTGCGCCTCTTTGTTGGCTGCCAATAATGTCTTTTATCGTTTTCGTCATTTTGTAGAAAAAGATGCTTACAACAATGCCCCGGCTCGTTTGCGCATGAACATCATGATGAACCCCGCTTTAGGTAAAGAGTTTTTTGAACTAATAAGCTTAGCGGTAAGCGCAGTAAATGGCTGTGAAATGTGCGTAAAAAGCCACGAGCAATCCGTTTTGCAAAATGGCGGCACCGAAAGCAGGATTTGGGATGCCATCAGAAACACAAGTATTATTACTAGCTTAGGAAAAGTGATTTATTAAACTATTTCTCTGCAAATAGCAGAAGTCGTTTTAACATCGCCCATGGTATAGTAATGCAAGCACGGCACACCAAATTTCACTAATTCCTTACTTTGTTGAATACACCATTCAATCCCTATTTCTTTTACGGCATTGTCATCTTTGCATTTTCTCACTTCTTTTACCAATGCTTCAGGAAGATTGATATAAAAAGAAGAAGGAATACTATTTAATTGTCCCATTTTGGTGATAGGCTTTATACCTGGAATAATTGGAACATTAATACCTAATTTCCGACAATCTTCTACATATTTAAAATAGGCATTATTATCAAAAAACATTTGTGTTACCACATAATCTGCGCCTGCATCTATTTTCTCTTTAAGGTATAATAAATCTTGCTCGTAATTCGCCGCTTCAAAATGCTTTTCAGGATAACCAGCTACTCCTATACAAAAATCTGTTTTTACAGGATTGATAAGGTCATGATCTAAATACGAACCATGATTCATGTCATTGATTTGACGCACCAACTCTAAAGCAAAAGCATGACCATCTGGTTCGGGTACAAACTTTTTTTCTAAAGCACGAGCATCGCCTCTTAAGGCCAAAATATTTTGAATACCCAAAAAAGCTAAATCTATTAAAGCGTTTTCGGTTTCTTCTTTACTAAATCCTCCACACAAAAAATGCGGTACGGCTTCAATATTGTATCTGTATTTGATGGCAGCGCAAATCCCTACTGTTCCCGGACGTTTTCTGACGGCTATTTTTTCAAAATAGCCTTCTCGTGTTTGTTTGTATTCAAAATGTTCTCGATGATAGGTAACATCTATAAATGGAGGTTTAAATTCCATTAATGGGTCTAAAATCTTGGTAATGGCATCTATACTCTTGCCTTTTAAGGGTGGCAATATTTCAAAAGAGACAAGTGTATTGTCCTTTGCATCTGCTAATATATCTGTTACTTTCATTTGTTTGGTACTGATTTAATAGACAGCGAAAATAGTAAATCGTATAGTAATAACCTAAACTTCTCGAATTCTCATTCAAAATGTCCACTTGCTAAATATTTTTGACCTAAATCAAATTTTATGTGCAATTTTGTACTATAAAAATAAAAACAATGAAAAA
>JBDKHK010000015.1:0-3713 GCA_039797705.1 Bacteroidota bacterium | reverse complement strand
CTTAACCAACAAACTACCGCCTTTCAGTTGGTGGGTGCTTTCATTTCTCAGCTAAAGCTATCGAAAGCAAATCACCTATACACAGCATACTCACATTTTCTGTTAGCAATCCTAGCAAAGCCTTATATTTGGGGGGTTTTAAGGGGTGTAGCTCGCTACCCCCTTACTTTAACCCATGAGCGATAGCGAGTTATTGTTGAGGGGGAGGCTCGCTTGCGAGGGGGCAAAGCCCCATGAATAACGGAACTTTTTGAGCTTTTAAGTTATCCACAGGAGTTATCCCTTTTGTAAATTATTTGTATATTGTTTGTATATATATAGCTTATGACTTTTTTGTTGAGATTTAGGGGGTATCTTATGACTTTTTTGTTGAAATCTTATGACTTTTTTGTTGCGTCGGAAGCAAACTTATGCACATTTTATTATCGCCATTCATATGACTGATGGTATAATGCCATATGACAAATTTGTTGACTGTTATAGTTGGACTATTATGCAAAAAATAATAAAATCAAAAACGCCTAAAGTTTATAAGAATAAGAAATTGAATAATGCAAATTTTGGTACTTATAGCTTAAATGATTATCAGGTATTTTTACAGCTAATTAGTAAGATTGGTGGCGTTGATAACATTGGTAAACATCTGCAACCAGAACAATTACAACGAGAGCACACTCTAACAGCAAAAGAATTTGCACAGCAATTTAATCTAGAGTTAAGTAGCGTTTATACAGTATTGAAAAAGGTAGCAAAGAAACTTACGGAAACATCATTAACACTTGAAAAACCAGAGCTATTTCAAACGTGGCACATAGCATTATGTAGTCAATCAGTCTATAACAATAAGGAAGGTAGTTTAACTGTACGATTTACCGAAGAAATCATGCCATATTTAGCTCAAGTTAAGGAAAAATTTGTTCTTTATAATCTCAAAGAAGTGGCAAATTTTGGTAGTTTGTACAGCACCAGATTGTACGAACTAATCCAGGAGTTTAAAGATACTGGCTGGATTGAAAAATCAGTTAAACAACTTCGAGAAGTATTTGCAGTTGGTAAAAAATTTAAACTTTATGGAGATTTTAAGCGTAAAACGTTTGCTCATGCGGTAGATGAAATTAACTCGCAATATGATATCAGCTTAACTTTTATTGAGTACAACGAACAAGGTGAGAAAGCAAAGTTGCGGCAAAAAGTTGCTAAAATTAGGTTTGAGTTTAAGCCTACTTTTATTCGCCACGCAGTTAATCCATATACAGGAACAGATTTAAACATCTATATTAAACCAAAGAGTAAACGGTTAATACCAGAACAAATTAAAGCAAAAGAAACAAAGCAACAAGCACAAAAAACAAAAAGAGAAGAACAGAAAGAAGTAACTGACATTATAAAGAAATACGGAAAAAATAACGATATGGCCATAGATGCAGTTTATGCAGTAAAAAAAGAACAAGAACGCGGCGAAGATATGCCTGAATGCTTCCAAAATTTAGACGTGCACCCTGACCAGCTGGAGCTAGAAATATGAACAATATTAAATTAAATTTATTAAAAATATCTTCAATAATAACGGAATTAGAGCATCACAAAAGATATGAAATAAAGTTATTAGAAAATAAACACTCTATTAATTTTGAATCTTCTGAAATAGTCAATGTTGAATGGTTTGGTATGTGTTTTGACATTTACTATAAGAAAAAAAAATAGTCGAAAAATCCGAATTTGGCACGATGATACAGAGAATAATGATTGGTATAATTCTATTAGGCACCGTTCAATTTTTTATAATCAGCACTCTCATGTTTTGGTTATTAATAGTTCTGAAGTTAAAAAATTTGACGATTTCTTAGTTACACATGAAATACCAAATTGGATCCATACACCAGACTAGAATAGAGAGTTGTTTAATGAAATAAACATGCAATTAACTAAAAAGGGTTTCAAATGATATCATTCATAGTTATAGTGGTTATGTGGATTGCATTTATCACAATATATGTGAAACATACACGCAAAGTAAGAGAATTTACTAAAGTCAATCCTAATTTTTTTAGTTCAACAGATAATGAGGCTTCTCCACAAAAAAAAGATACATCATTAGAGGATTTTCTTCAAGACCAACAGGAGAAAACGTCATCACCTGTATATGAATATCTTCCATACAATATCTATTTTGACCCTAATAAACATTAAATTTACTCGAGAGTAAAAAGAAAAACCCACATAAATAAACTTATGTGGTTTATTTTTTGGTCTAGCTCTCTTTTTACTCTCACACCTGCCTACTTCAAAGAAGTAATAAAAACTATAAACATTAATGTATTCCAGTATATTAGTATGGTACTATAATGGTACCATAGTTAGTACCAAGATGGTACTAACTATATTTGTCAGTAGTCCTAAGAGCTAAATTAATGATTATATTTTAAGTAATTGGTACCATTTGGTACCATGTATAAATGAGGTAATTTATGAAACATTTGGTTAAATCGTGGTTAGATACAGACAGCTTTAATAAGTTAAAAGCAGTTACGGAAGAGAGGGGAGTTTCTGAATTTATCAGACAGGCAATCGAAGAAAAAATTAATAACATTTCTCAAAATGGCAAAGCGTTAAAACAACTAATAAACAACAATTCAAGCGTAGAAATTAAAGAAATTCAAAATCAATTAGGTGAGGTTCAAATTCAAAATAAAGTTTTATTTGAACAGCTACAAAATCAACAAGAGCTATTTAAAATTATCCTACGGAGAGCTACGATAAGTTCGGTAACTAGTGGAATGAATTTAGAACAATCCAATCAACCAAAGTCTATTGAAGCAAAAAATATTATTGATAAAATGCTAGAGGGTGATTTTATAAAATTGAAACTATGATATAATTGTGTACATTGTGTACATTGCAAACTTTTAACAGGTGACTAACATGAGTACCACTCTATCAATCCGAATATCCGAAGAAACAAAAGAACAAATTGAAGAGCTATCAGCTCTAACAAACAGAAAAAAATCAGACATAGTAACAAGCTGGATTAATGAAAAATTAGAACTCGAGAGATGGCAAATTGAAAAAACTTATAAGGCTATCGAAGATGCAGACAACGGAAAATTTGCAAGCGATGAAGAAGTGAAAGGTTTTTTTAAAAAATGGACAAGCTGAAATTACAATTTTCAGACGAGGTCATCAGAAACCTAACTGAGATTACAGAATTTTACGAAGAACGCCAAGAAGGTTTGGGAAAACGTTTTGCGAAATACATCGAAAAACATTTATTACTTTTGGAAGAGCAGCCTAACATTGGACGAATAGGAAAAGTTTTTGGAACAAGAGAAATGGTCTTAACTGATTTTCCTTACATGATTGTGTATCGGGTTAGAAAATCTTATGTCCAACTACTTTTAATCTATCACCAAGCAAGGAAATATCCCAATTAAAAAGGATTAAGACATGAAAAATAATCAACAAATTTTTGAACATACTCATGCACCATCGATAACAAACGAAGTTGCAAAAACATTATACCCGTCATTAATTGGGTTAATTATGACGCTTGTATATAAAGAAAAAAGAAAAGATATTCTAGATACTAAACTACTATCATTTTACACTGAAATTATGGATATATTATCAACTGAACATAGTAATTTCTACAAATTCACTGACGAAGAAATAGAATATAAAACATCTATCCTTTCGCCAATTATTAAAGAAATGGT
>JBDKHK010000014.1:0-74935 GCA_039797705.1 Bacteroidota bacterium | reverse complement strand
TCACAACCAGCACGTTTTAATGAATCCACCCCACCAGTTGAAATTAGTATATAAAGAACACAATTTAAAATCAATTCACAACTATGATTTATTGCTTAATGAATTGTCTAAAGTTGAAATTAGTATATAAAGAACACAATTTAAAATCAATTCACAACCAATCCACAACACATACCTCTGTATCGGTGTTGAAATTAGTATATAAAGAACACAATTTAAAATCAATTCACAACGATAATAATGAAATTCCTATATCATCTAAGTTGAAATTAGTATATAAAGAACACAATTTAAAATCAATTCACTACTATAATATTTCAGCTTTCATTTTTAGATTTTTTATGTATTTTTATTCTCATTCTCCTAAACATTGTACAAAAAATTCCATTATATCATCTCTACGCTCCTCGGATATTTTACGTTATTTATTGCTATTCCTTTCAGAAAAAAAGGAATAATAACGTGTGCCGGAAAAACAGACGGCATGGGTGCGCAAGTGCAGGCGGTATATTCTGCAATATTGTATGCTCACCTCCACAAAATTACCTATTGCCACACACCCTTAAAATCGGTAGAACACAATTACCACAATAACAAAAATTACAACCAACAAATTGAAGATTTTTTTGCTTTAAGTTTGAACGAAAGTAAAATTGAAGCGTATAAAAAATCACACAAAATAGTGGTTTTAGATAATATTTCTCTGAGTGGCATCCTGCTTGTTTTGCTGTATTTTTTAGGACTTAAAAATAATATCATTTTTCAAAAATCGCATTTTCATAATTATATCAATCGGTTCCCCGATAAGTATCTTGAAATCAAAGAAAAACTGCGAAGTAAATTTTTTCACAACAAAACAATTCCTGTTTCAAATCCAATTTTAAAAATAGTCGTGCACATTCGCAGAGGCGATGTATCAGCGATAGATAAAGAACGATACACCGCGAATGAAACTATTATAGCTTTAATAAATGACATAAAAAATAGCTTAGATGCGTTGCAAAAAAAATATGAAATAACTATTTTTTCTCAAGGCAATGCAAACGATTTTGAGATTTTTAAGGAGGTGGCAATTATCCATCTAAATCAAAATGTATTCGAAGATTATCTGCATTTCGTTAATGCCGATATTTTATTAACGGCCAAAAGTGCGCTCAGTTATTCCGCTGCTATTTTGTCCAATGCATTTATTATTTATGAACCTTTTTATCACCAACCGTTAAGTGATTGGTTTATTTATAATGATGCTGCTTCCGTAGAATTATTGAAAAATAAATTAACTGAAAGATTTTCTGCCTAATTTTTTTTCTATTTGAATAAACCAATATTTCATTATTCCAAAAACTCCTACACGCTTATAAAGTGTCAAATATTTCGTTATTCTGTTTTCGGAATTTTGTCCACTTGCACCAGATTCATCGTACAAACAAATAATAGTATCAATATATTTTATAGAAATATTTTTATGATAAAAACAGCGTAAAAATAAATCCCAATCGCCTGCTAATTTTAATTTTGTGTCATACATTCCTACTGATGCAAAAGTTCGTTTACTAAAAAATGCTGCTTGATGACAAATGGATTGGTCGATGATTCTGGTTTTATTAAATGCACCATCATACACTATTTTTTTATGTTTGAAAAATACATTTCCATACACCAAATCATTGCCTTCTAAATCTTGTATAATATTTTCTAAAACAGAATTTGCATAAAACACATCATCACTTCCCATAAAGTATAAAAAATCTCCCGATGCCATTTGAATACCTTTATTCATCGCATCATAAATGCCATTATCATTTTCAGAAATAAATTTTAAAGTAGAATTTTTACTGGCTTTAGTTTTTATAATAGACAATGTAGCATCTGTGGAATTTCCATCTATAATTATATGTTCTATATACTGATATGTTTGTGCTGCCACAGAATCGATGCAATGAGCTATATCCTGCTCATTGTTAAAAACGGGTGTAATAATAGAAATCATTGGCAGATACATGATACAAATGTATTATTTAACAACGGGATTTAATTATATTTGTCCGCTCCATGCTAAAAAAATTACTAATAAAAATTGTCAATTCGTTAGGTTTTGATATTTACAAAAAACCTGGAAAGACTTATACCCACTTTCTGCGGCTTTTAAATGACCATCAAATAGATTGTCTATTAGATGTTGGCGCAAATACTGGGCAATACTCCATGAAGCTCCGAAAATATGGTTATAATGGAAAAATTATTTCGTTTGAACCACAATCGGTCACTTTCCAAAAGCTGGCAGAAAACTCAAAAAATGATACCAACTGGGAAGTTTTGCATTATGCATTGGGGGCAGAAGACGCTACGGCTGAAATAAATATTTCGGCAAATACAGAAAGTAGTTCTTTGTTAGATATAAAAGATATTCATGTGGACGCAGCACCAAGTGCCAAATATATTGGAAAAGAAAAAATAACATTGAAAAAATTAGACTCCGTTTTTTCGGAATTACAACTTCAGCAACAGAAACTTTTTCTCAAAATTGACACACAAGGTTTTGAGATGGAAGTATTAAAAGGTGCTGAAAAGGTATTGGATAAAATTATCGGTTTACAATTAGAATTATCTACCACCGAATTATATACCAACGAATTACTTTTTGATGAAATCATAGACTATTTGAAGCACAAAGGGTTCCATCTTTATCTTATCGAACCTGGCATTGTGAATGAAAAAACAGGCAGACTTTTGCAATTTGACGGTATCTTTTTTAAAACATCTAAAAATTAAAAAATGGGAGCAATTAGTTTCTCTATTCCAAAAGAATTGGTATTAAATCTTTTGAATGATTATAAAATAAAAAATTTTGTAGAAACGGGCACTTTTAAAGGAAATTCATCTATTTGGGCGGCTCATCATTTTGAAAAAGTATATACCATAGAAATTGATGCAGCCATACACCAGGAAGCTTCGAGCAGACCAGATGCGAAAAGAAATATCTCCTTTATATTGGGCAATAGCAAAGAGAAAATGCCTGAAATCGTTGCCAATTTGAAAGGAACAACGCTATTTTGGTTGGATGGACATTGGTGCGTAGGCGCGGGTGGCAAGGAGCATGAATGTCCGTTGGAAGATGAATTGATTGCAATAAGTAAATTAGAAGAAGAGTCCGTAATTTTAATAGACGATGCACGTTGTTTTTTAGGAAAATTACCACCTCCTCACCATTCGGAAGACTGGCCAACGACAGATGAAGTATTCAAATTATTTTTCACCTATTTCCCTTCATATAATGTTACTATTATTCAGGATGTAATTGTGGTGGTTCCTAAAAATATGCAACCAACAATTGATGCCTATTGGAAGAAAAATTTTTATAGTTTTTATAGTGACAAGACTATTATAAATAAATATTCTTTGTTTAAAATATTAAAAATGAAGTTGTCTAATTTATTATCCAAATAATAGTTTATTTAGATAAAAAGCAAAATTTATTTTATCAATTCTTTGGCTGCTTTTATTTTATCGCCATATAAATACACAACAAACAAGAGCAAGACGATTGCTTTTATCAAAATGACCAACCATAAGTTTGATACAAAAAATGTCAATAAATAACTAAGGAAAACTGCGAATACCAAAGCTGCAACATAATCCAACAAAACCGTCCAACGGGGAACTTTTAAATTGGTATAAAACTTACAAACAATATATGTTGTAAAAAACAACACCATATAAGAAGCCAAAGTGGTATAAGCAGCTACTTGATAGCCATATTTAGGAATCAGCAAATAGTTTAAAATAAAATTTACTACGGCAGTAGAAATAAAGCTGATATAAAATAGTTTTACTTTTTTAGTGTAATGCAAGAAAAAATTATAAACCTCCGTAATATCCGAAAACACATAGCCAATTACTAAAACTGGAAGTAGATACAGCGCTTCTCCAAATTCTTTTTTTAAGGCTAAAATTCTTCCTGCATCACCTGCAAAAAATATAAATGAACAAGCTACAATGGTAACAAGTTTAAACATACTACGCATTTGACTGACAACTTCTTGCTCTTTATTTTCTTTCAATAAATTAAATAAATCAGGACGATTGGCGGTAATAAATGCCTGCGAAAATCCGGCATAAATAACTGCAAATTTATATGCATAACTATATACACCAGACGCTTCATTTCCTTGCAAATTATTAATAAGCACCAAATCTAAATAACTTATCAAATAACTGCTCAACCCAATGGGAATAAAGCCTGCCGAGTATTTTACCATTTCAAATTTATCGGATAATGTTTCTTTAAAACCAATATAATTTCTGAAATAAACAAAAATTACTACAATAGAAATCATTAATAAAACAATATTTTCACCAGAAATACGTCCGAGATAATTTTTACTTACATACAACACACAAAAAATAGCAGTAATAGATTTAAGCAATTGCATCACAAATTGCCAAATGCTTAAACGAGTGCTTTTTTGTTGGGCATTATTATACGTAGTAAAAAAATTTAGTACAATAGAGGAAAAAATACCTATCGGAATCCATATAAATAAATCGTGCGGTAAATTGGTCATTCGTAACAACTCCTTTCGAGCCAGCCAAAGAAAAATTGTCCCAATGATAAAAGAAATAAAGGCAGTTCTCAATAAAAACTGCATCAAGTATTTTTTGTCTAATTTCTTTTCAAAATAAAATCGGTAAAATCCTGTGTATAAATTTAAGGAAATCAATACCGATAAAAACCGGACTGTATTATTGTAAACTTCATAAATTCCAAAATCGGCAGGCGTTAGTAATTTGGTAAAAATTGGAATGGTAAGGATAGTAATAAATTGCACTCCAACAAACGAAAGCATATACACCGAGCCATGTCGCAGGGTATTATAAAACGAAAGTTGTTTGATATGTGCTATTATTTTTTCCAACAATTAAAATTTACTGAATGTATATTATTTAGTGAGCCATTTCGGCGGATTTAAATCTATATCTTCTGTTTTAACATTAGCACCCCAATGTTTTGGCATCACTACTTTTTTTTCTGGAAAATCATTCAACCAAGCAGCCCACCAACTATACGTACTATTCGATATAATATTATTCTGACATAAACTCATCAGATAAAAATCTTCCATCATGGTATTACCTGTTATCAAAGTAGTATCAATATCCCATTGCATTTCTCTTTTCACCCAGTTTTCATCATCAGTAAATAAATAAAAATGAATATCATCGCCTAATTCTCTTTTCATGTACTCAATAGATTTAGTATAATAATCCTTAGAGCACAATCCACGAGCATCCATTGCCGAAATATTGCGGATATAATCTCCATGACGAATATGGATAGAAACAGATTTTGTATTTTTTATTTGATTGACAATGGTATTATTTTTTGGAAAAAATGCTTCTTTAATAGTCAATTCTTGTCTTAAAATATTTGCTATACTCTTAAAATATTTTTCGGATTGATAATAACCTTTTAGGTAATAATTTCCTCTTAACTCCAAAACTTCATCATTAAACCCATACTGTTCAAATAAAAATTTCTTATACTTTCCGAAAGATGTTAAATAAACTTTTAATCTATCACTATTCGAAAATTTACATCCGTTAAACGGTCGTAATAAATCAGCAGTAGCAATAGAACCAGCAATATTAAATGCATCTAATTCATATTTCCATTGTGTTGTTATATTTGAAGAATTAAAATAGGTAGTATCTAAAAACAAGGGTGCATTATTTAGGTGTGCCAAATGCCTTCCGGTAGCGTATTGGAAAAGCTGATTACCCATACTTCCTTTTAATCTCACAATAATCATTTTATATACCTATTTTTGGTTAATTATTTTTTAGAATAGTTTTAATTTTTACTATCTTGTTGCAAAAATACAAAATGTTATTAATTGGAACAGGAAAAGGTGATATCACGGCTTTTGTAAAGGGAGCAGGATTATTAGGATATGGATTACCACATCATTATGCATTAGAAGTAGAAACCCCTGTATATGCTCGTGCATTTATTTTTGAACAATTAGACAATAGCCAAAAAGTTTGTTTCGTTAACTGCGAGTTGGGCTTTATCACGCCATCGCTCAAACAAGGTGTATTGGATTACCTAACTAAAAATCATCCTGAATTACAATATAATACGAGTAATTTATTGCTATCTGCCCAACATACGCATTGTGGGCCAAGCGGGTTTTCTTATCACGTTATTTACAATACTGCTACTCCGGGTTTTCACATTGGAATTTATACTAAAATTGTAAATGGTATTATTGAATCCATTTTGTTGGCGGAAAAAAATAAACAAAAAGGAACAATACAAATAGGAAAAAGTGCTTTTGCACCAGATATTCCGGTAAGTTTCAACCGAACGGTAAATGCGTACAATCAAAATCCTGAAGTAACTAAATACACACATGAAACTCGTCATTTGGCGGTGGACAGAGAAATGACCTTAATGCATTTTATTTCTGAAAGCGGACAACCTATCGGCAGTGTCAATTGGTTTGCTGTTCACACCTCCAGCCTTCCTAATAATTTTTACAAATTATGTTCTGACAATAAAGGGTTTGCAGCTACTTATCTGGAAGAAGATTTCAAAAAAGAGAATAAAAATTATGTGGCTGCTTTTGCGCAAGGAGCTTGCGGAGACGTTTCTGCCCGTGTAAAATACAATAAAAAACTACCAGCACCACGTGGAAAATGGGAAGGTTATTTTCCAGATGATTTAAAGAGTTCGAAATTCAATGGAAATTTACAATTTGAAAAAGCAAAAGAAATAACATCAACCTCCTTATCTGCTATTACCGACGAAACAGTAGATAGTATTGCTATGTATGTAGATTTTAGCAATATCAATATAGAGCCTACTTTTGCTAATGGACAAGATGGATGCGTAACCAGCCCATCTTGCATGGGTATTTCGTTTTTGGAAGGTTCTATCATGGATGGACCAGGATTGCCTTTATTTTTAGGTAAAATTGCACGTATTATTGTTAGAAGGGCAAGAAAAAAAGAATTAAATAATGCCAAAAAACAAGGTGAAGCGCAGGAGCAATATATATGGAGAAAAAACAAAGCACAAGGTGTAAAAGACATAGGACTGGCTACAGGTGAACGAAAGTTTTTAGGAGATTTAGCACCAGAAGACATTCCATTACCTGGTTTTGTAGATGAATCTATTTACAATGTAAAAAGAATAGCCAGACAAGGAGGATTTGAAGGCGATAAACCTTGGGCGCCACAAGTACTGACTTTACAAATATTGAAAATAGGCAATATTGCCATCTGTGGTTTTCCCTTTGAAATTACTACCGTTGCAAGTTGGAGGCTAAAGAAAACATTAGAAGATGCCCTAAAACCAAAGGGAATTGACTACGTTGTGTTAGCTCCTTACTCCAATGAATACAATGGATATATTACTACTACGGAAGAATATCAAATGCAGATGTATGAGGCCGGACACAATGTATTTGGGCAATGGAGTTTAAATGCATTGCAACAAACATTTACTGAATTAGCAGGCGAGTTCAGCAAATCTAAAGAAAGCAGAAACCTCGACCGAGGTGTGCTTCCTGATAAATTCACTGAAGCAGATATAAAAAAAGGCATATTTTTTGAAAGCAACCGAATCCGAAGGCTGAACAAAAAGAAATAGAGGGGAAATATGGGATGAAATGTAGTTAGATTATAGCAACGGAATATCTATAAACAACTTTACATTTCCGTCTAAGCCCTTAGATTTTTCTTTCATGTCATTTAATTTCTTCACATCATTACAGATAATCAAAAATAAATAATCATCTTTCAACATACTTTTTTTGGTTTTAAAATAAGGATCTCCATCGTAAGAATTCAGAACAGTTACTTTGCATTTATAGGTTTTATTATAATGTGAAGCAATTCCCTTTAATAAAGTATCTGCATTTTTAGGGGAACCTACTACCATAATAGGATATAAAATATTATCTGTAATTTTCATTTTTGCCACCATTTTATACAACCCTTGTGGATTTTGTAATTGTAATGCAAAATAATCTCCCCAATTGATAGCAAAACAAACTGCATCCATATTGCCATTTTCATCTGGCACCATATACACTCTGGACGATTTGGAGTAAGCAAAAATTTTATCTAATGTTTTAAAAAATTCTTCTTCTGAATTGATATGAAAAAAAACATATTTATCCTTCTGGGTTTTTATTTTATGATAATATTCGCGTAATTTTTCTCTATCTTCTGTAATATCAATACATTTTGCAAAGGCTGATTTTTTTCCAAAAATTTTATTAATATGGGTATTATTATAAAAGGACCATTTTTCATAATGCTTTTCATAAAGTTTGGTATTTAAGTCCAATGCTTCGTTGATGGCTTGATTCTCTTTACCCATAGCACCATAAGTAAAGGCGGTATTTTTCTCCACACCTACTATGCTATGCATGATGCTAAACATTAAGGTAAAAATCTTTTTACGGCGATAGATTTTTTTATTATTTTCTACACGCTCACTTACGCGAAGCATATTATAATAATAACCATCATATCGTTGTCCTTCATGGAATATATCCATGCGGTTTACATGAATATACCCAACAATATTATAATTACGTTTTCCACTGGCGGTCAATTCTGTTGGGTGTAAAACTAATACAACTAATGCATCGTTATTGATAGACAGTACTGAATCTGGGAAATTGTGAAAATAGGCTTGAAAGGTAAAGTTACCTTGTCCTTTTTCATTAACATGATGTTCTGGTACTGTAATAACATCTTGACATTTAGTAAAGAAGTATTTAGTATCTGGCACAAATCCTAACACATCTAAAACATCACCAATTTGTGGTAAATCATTAATATCGGTTACAATAATCTCTAAAGGTTCTTCAAAAATATCATACGATTCGATGTCGATTATTTTATAAGAGTAAGCTCCATCTGAATTTTTTTCTACTCTTTTATAGTTTCGTTTTTGCATAAAAACATTATATTTTACTGCTAATGTATGCTTGTATGTTGATGTAAAAAAATGGGCAGTAATAAATTTATTATTGCATTAACGCAATTTATGTCATATTTAGAAAAATACCGATATATGTGTAGTTAGTAGTTAGTACAAATTTACACCGATAACTTATACTGTTTACCCGGGAGAGCCATTACTATTCCTTTCATTTCTAATTGTAATAGATTCGAAGACAAACTACTCAACGTCATTTCGGTATGTTGCATTAAAAAATCAATAGAAATTTTTTCTTGCTGCTGTAGAATATCAAATACTTTTTTTTCTTGCTCTGTTAGTTCTAAAAATAATTCTTGTTGAATTTTTGGTTTTTTAGTTTCATTAGTATCCATATCCCAATTCATACTTTCAATAATATCTTGAGCAGAAGTAATTAATTGTGCTTTGTGTTGTTTTATCAATTTTAGACAGCCTTGTGCATATTTATCTGTTATTCTGCCGGGAAATGCAAATACATCTTTATTATAGTTATTGGCAATTTCTGCGGTGATCAATGCGCCGCCGGTAATGGCAGATTCCACCACAATGGTGGCATCTGTCATGCCTGCTACAATACGGTTTCTGCTGGGAAAGTTTTGTTTATCTGGGACAGTGCCACTCATATAATCGGAAATTAAAGCACCATTCCATTGTAATTCTTCTGCAATATTTTTATGTAGAGATGGATATATTCTATCTAATCCATGTGCCAAAGCTGCAATATTTTGTACTTGATGTTTACTGGCTGCTTGGTGTGCGCAAATATCAATTCCAAAAGCTAATCCGCTCACTAAATTGATTTCGTATTTTGCCAATTCTGCTATCAGTTTTTCAGTGATTTCTCTACCTCGTTCTGTAGCATGTCGTGTTCCAATAATACTGATAAATTTTTCTTTATTGAAATCAAAATTCCCTTTACAGAATAGTATCAATGGTGCATCGGAACAATTCAATAAACGTTTTGGATATTGTTTGTCATAATATAACAATGCCTGAATTTGTTGTTTTTCTATAAAAAGCATTTCTTGTTCTGCACGTTCAAATGCTTCTTTTTTTTCTTTAAATGCGGCAGCTAATTTGGGCCCAACACCGTTTATTCTTTGTAAGCGAGATTCAGGTTCTTTGAATACTTGCTCGGCACTTCCGGTATAACTTATTAATATTTTCGCATTGGTATTACCGACGCCTTTTATTTGGCTGAGGGCAATACTGTAAAACAATTCATTACTCATTGTCTATTTAGAGACCATGAGTAGTTAAATTCCATAAATTTTTTTATAAAAAATCAGAAATCAGTATAACGATTGAACATATTGGTTCTAAAGCTGATTCCCATAAATAGATTATCCTGTCTAATAAATGAGTTTTTTTGATATCGATAATTAATAAAAGCTTCTATAGCTAAATTAATTTTGGGATTGATTAAATAGCCGCCTCTTGCTTCTACATTAATCATTCGGGTTTTGATACCTTGCAAGAACGTATTGCCATAAGCTGTTCCTAAGTTTGGTGTAATTAAATAATCTGAAATAAAAATATTGCTTCCATTGTGTTCATAAGTTCCATCTTTTCCCTGAACGGCGTATTGTAATTTGGCAGATGCTGTCCAATGTTTATACCAATAATTGATAAAAGTGACAGATTCTAAAAAATTGGCTCCTAATGGATGTGTTAAGGATTGGTTGTAATTAGTATAGCTTTGTTCTGGTGCTTTATGTGCATACACAAAGGGTCGCACTATATTCAATTCTGTTTGAAAATCGAGGTGTTTTACTTTAAAAAGATCATAACCTTTGTATCCGAATTGAGCAGCTATTTTGGTACGATAAAATCCTTTTCCTTTTCGGGCTGCTGCAACATCCATATCATCCAACATAAATTGAGTATAGAAAATTTGCTTTGGAGAGGCTTTAAATTTCATTCCTATTCCCAGTACCACGTTATCAGGAGAACCTAATGCAAACTCTACAGGACGAATAAAGGCAACGGGGATTAGATAACTAAATTCTACTCCTCGGGTACGCATGGAATCGTTGTGAAACCAAGTTACTCCTTCAAAAAAATTGAATTGCATCCATTTAGCAATATCAATGGAAACTAAATGAAAGGTAGAATATTTTGTTTTAAACTGTGCTGGATCATTATTTACAGAAAAACCATCTATTGGGCCATATCGCATCACATTAAATAAATAAGTGTATTTCATACGCCAAAAATTAGTGGTCATTTTCACATAAGGCATATTGGAAGCATTATCACTCAAAAATAATGAGCGATAGCCTTCTCCCCAAAATTGTTTGTCGTTTCCAACTTGTAAATTAAAATATTTATTGGGTGAAAAAGATAAATATCCCGAGAACATTTGGGAATTGATTCTATTTCCTTTAAATCCTGCTTTGCGATAGCCAGTCAGCACTCCATATTTTAAGGCATATTCACTTACTTGGTTTAAATAATTTTCGGTTACTCCTTGATAAGTAAAAGACAAAGAAACTTTTTTACCTAGGTTGGCTTCAAATTTTAAACCATAACCAGCAGTATAACGAATATTTTTGCTATTAATATCATATCCCACCTGCATATCTAATACTGGATTGAGTGCAAAATAAAATTTCTGCCGTTTGGTGGAAGCTGAAAGAAAATCTCCTTTTAGCAACCCTACTTTAAATCCCGATTTTGAGGAATCTGTAATAAAGCCTAATTCCTGCAAAGCAGAATCGCCGATTGCTGCTTTTACCTCTGCCATATTGTATGGCTTAGAAGCGGTAATAAAACGGGAGGAAGTATTGATGTACCTTTCTAATCTGTTTTGCATTTCATAATTCAACGGAAAATTGAGTTGTTGTGCAATTGCAGTTGTAGCAATCAATATAAACAAGAAGGAAAGCGTTTTTCTCATGGTAACAATGCGCTAAAATAATCGTTTATGCTTTAATAAAATAGAATACTTGCAAAAAGTTACGCTCAAAAGCTAATTTTACTGCCTAAATAGTGTAAAAAGAATGAAAATGATTTCTTTAAAGAAAAATATCAACCTAATCAACTTGTATCCTCCTTACATAGGTTCGGGTATTACCATCCAATCTGTCAATAAAGAATTTACGAGTATCACCTCGCAGCTAAAAATGAGATGGTTTAACAGAAATGCGGTAGGCACACATTTTGGTGGCTCTCTTTACAGTATGTGCGATCCATTTTATATGTTTATTTTAATGGAGCATTTGGGCAAAGATTATATCGTTTGGGACAAAGCGGCAACCATCCATTTTAGAAAACCAGGGCTAAAAACAGTTACGGCTACGTTTGAAATTCCTTTGGAGGAAATAGCTTCTATAAAAGAATATGTGGACAAAAACGAAAAAGGAGATTTTACATTCAATACAACTATTAATGGAGAAAATGGAGAATTAGTAGCTGAAGTAGAAAAAGTGGTCTATGTTCGAAACAAAAATTTTGTATTTGAAAAATAAAAAAAACTGCACGCAGGGTGCAGTTTCTTTTCATAGTGATGGTTTTTTAGTTTTTCTTTCCGAGCAATAATATATCATTCACATTGATTTCGGTGATAGTACGTTTCACTCCGTCTTTGTCTTCATACTGGCGATATACAATTTTTCCGGTCAGTGCTACTTCTGAGCCCTTATCTAAATATTTCTCTACTACATCTACTTGTTTGCCCCACACGACTACATTGTGCCATTGTGTTTGTTGTTGGCGTTCCCCTTTATTGTCAAAATAATAATCTGAAGTGGCAACGCTGAATGTAGCGAATTTTTTGTTATCCGTTCCAAAGGATTTGATTTCCGGTTTTTTACCTAAATTACCGATTAACTGAACTTGATTTCTGATAGCTGACATGTTTAATAATTTTAATTACGTTAAAAATCAATTTATTTTTGAAAGTTACATCTGGTGCTTTTCGCGATTTAGTACACCACCTTTATGTTACTTTCACCCATTGAGATACTAATTGCAGATAGATTCCATAAAATATTTAAAGAAAATTTTAAAATAATTTACAACTTATTGATTGTCTGTCTTTTAATATAAATTTATTTTTAAAAAAAAAGTGTTGCTGAATATAAATTCTTTATAAAGCAACATATTTTTTTCAATCTATATCGGAATGTTTACCTTTGAGCAACCTATTTTTATTACCATGTCCGTACAACTTTATAATCCTATTGGAAATCTAATTTTTGATGAAAAAACTTGTTTTCTTACTGGTGCAGATTTAACGAAAGAGGATGAATATGTAACTGTTTTTCCCAATTGGGTTTTAGATAATTATGAACTGCGTGGGAAAAAATTTACTATGATGGATAATTACAATGCCATCTATTATGAAGATTTAAAACTACCTTGCTCGGAGGAAGTAAAAAAAGCACTCAACGATTTAGAGCAAAAAATACAAACCGCTTTTGAAAAAGGGTATGAAGGGGTAACCGCATTAGATTCTCAATTACTTTTTTTATGGATGGGGAAAATCATTTACGGCATTTTGTTTCATGATTTATTAATTGAAAAAAAGAAAAAAGAAAAAAGAAATTTAGAATTTGGTATTTCAGATTTACTAAAAGAACGATTTAGTTTATTTCATATTATGTTGCAATCTCTTATTGCTCCTATTACTTTCAGTGCATTAAAACCATGGAGCATTGCCATTGTACCACTCCAATACTCTAAAGAGGTTTTTAATTACAAAGGAGATGCTATTAATTTATTTTTCACACTCGGCACCAATGGTTTTGGTATCATTGCTTTATTACAAGACAATGATTTTATTAAGCAACGAGAAAATGAATTGTTACAAAAAATTGGAACTACAGTGCTTCATCCTATTCAATTTGAAGAGCTGAATGCACGGTTTGCTTATTCTAATTACTTATTACTTCATAAAAGAAGATACAAATTAAAAGAAACAGAAAACAGCCTTGCCATTGAAACTATTCCGTATGAAAGTGAAAATAACCAACCTGCATTAGGCGTATGGGACAATAATTTATTTGCAGATGTATTAACGGAATATTGGAAACCCTGGGGTTTGCAAAAAAACGATATTCACGCCTATCCCAATGCGCCTATTAGTTTTTTGGAAAATGAATACACATACGAACTCATAGATCCATTGACGATTGAGCTGCCTTTCTAATATATATATATAACCTAATATGCAGCAGAGACATCTTTTGATTTGATGGATTGTTTTTTTTATCTACCTAAAATTCAAAGAATAAATGAAATTAGGATTGCACAAATATTGCTTTAAAAATTGAAAAAAATTAGAAATAAAAAGTATGGGTAAATGGTATTGAAATTCTATAATCCATTTTTAAAAAATACTTTACCTTTGTTCCTCAATTAATTATTATGCAAATAAAATTCGGTACAGATGGCTGGAGAGCCATTATAGCACAAGATTTTACAACAGACAATGTTGCACGCGTAGCATTTGCAACGGCGCAATGGGTTAAATCTATCTCTACTCAACCAAGTATTACTATTGGTCATGATTGCAGATTTGGAGGTCCTCTATTTGTAGAAACCACCATAAAGGTACTTTGCGAGCAAGGCGTTAAAGTATATGCACACAAAGGTATCTGCTCCACTCCAATGATTTCGTTAGGATGTGTAAAATTAAATACTACTGCAGGAGTTGTCATTACTGCCTCTCACAACCCGCCTACATATAACGGATTTAAATTAAAATCTAACTTTGGAGGGCCCAGTACGCCTGCTGAGATTGCAACAGTAGAGGCATTAATACCGGAGCAAACTACTATTCCTACAACAAGCTTAGAAGAATGGATGACAAAAGGATTATTAGAATATGTAGATTTAGAAACACTGTATTTTAATCACGTGGAAGCCTCTTTTGATATGACCGCTATCCGAAACAGCGGTATGGTTTTTGGATACGATGCCATGTACGGTGCTGGACAAAAAATAACGAGAAGACTATTGCCGAAAAATTTGGTTTACTTGCATTGCGAAGAAAATCCCGGATTTCATGGACAAGCTCCAGAGCCTTTGCACAAAAATTTATTAGAATTTTCTGAAGTAATCAAAAATTCCACAGATATAGAATTTGGTTTTGCCAACGATGGCGATGCAGATAGAATTGGTTGTTATGACAATGAAGGAAACTTCATAGATTCGCATCATATCATTTTATTATTAATTCATTATTTGCACCAATACAAAGGAATGACGGGCAAAGTAGCTATTTCATTTACCGTTTCTGATAAAGTAAAAAAACTATGTGATGCCTACCATCTCCCATGCGAAGTAACTGCTGTTGGCTTCAAATATATCTGCGAAATCATGATAAATGAAGATGTCTTAGTAGGCGGTGAAGAAAGTGGTGGAATTGCTGTAAAAGGACATATTCCAGAACGTGACGGCGTATGGATGGCATTAGTGTTAATGGAATTTATGGCTAAAACTAAAAAAACAATCAAAGAGCTCATTCAAGAAGTTTATAACATCGTTGGTACATTTGACTATGACCGTTATGATTTACATATTTCAGAAGAAATAAAACAAAAGGTAATTGCTAATTGCAAAACCGATGTTTATAAAAATTTTGGAAAATATACGATTGAACGGAAAGAAGATATTGATGGTTGGAAATATTTCTTACCCGATGGTGCTTGGACAATGATTCGTGCATCTGGAACAGAACCGGTATTGCGCGTTTATGGGCAAGCAAAAGATAGAGCATCCGTTATTGAATTACTCGATACGGTAAAAGCAACTTTATTAGCATAAAAATAATTATAGATTGGAGGAAAACACCTCTAAGAAAGTATATCGGCAATTATTTGCCGATATTTTTCTTTCTTATGGATATTGAAATGATTGGCATTGTCAATGGCAAAAAAATACTCTGCTGATTTTAATAACGGTTGTAATTTTTGAGCCAACATTATCGGGATGAGTTTATCTGCCGTTCCGTGCAATATATAAATATTGCCCAAAGCTTGTTGCAAATGTGAATGATTTTCAAATTTAAAATTCAATTTCTTAAAAGAAAATATTTTTGTTTTATGCTGAAATAAATCTGGCATACTATAATATGGTGAAATCAATATTGTATTTTTTACTGTAATTTTGGTTGCCAAATTACTTGCCAGTGCCGTTCCTAATGAACGACCCACCAAAACCATTTCACCACTCAATGGTATTTTTTGCAAAGATTGAAAATAAGTTTGTTCTACTACTTTATAAATAGTATCCTCTGTTAGTATTCCATTGCTTTTACCATATTGAGGATAATCCATCATCACTACATCATATTGTTGGGCTAAAAATGTATCTATTTTGGCTAAGTGATATTGTATATGATGCTTAGTTCCGTGTAAATAAAATACCCAGCCTTTGGGCTTATTCGATTTTACATGAACTGTGTTAATTTCAAATTTATGTTGATTAATTTCCATTGAAAAAAAATACTCTTCCAATGGATAGTTTGCCGTAAAAACATGATTTTGTGGCAGGCGTTTTCTTCTAAAAATAATATTTTTATCCAAAAGCATTTCTCAAAATAAGAAAAGGTTTGGATTTCTCCAAACCTCAGATTTCTGCTTCTGACTCTATTTTACTTTAGTAAGTCTTCAATATTTTGCAAAAACTCTTGGTCATTGACAGTGGTACGCGGTGTTATAGAGCAAACTACTTTGCCATTTCTATCAATAATAAATTTTTGATAATTCCATTTAATAGGAGCATCTACTACGCCATTCTCTTCTATTTCAGTTAAGAATTTATAAAGAGGAGCAATATCATTTCCCTTTACAGATATTTTTGAAAACATCGGAAAAGTAACTCCATAATTTTTTGTACAAAATGTTTTAATATCAGCATTGCTTAAAGGTTCTTGCCCTAAGAAATTATTAGCGGGAAATCCTAAAACAACTACGCCTTTATCCTTATATTTTTTATAAAATGCTTCAATTTCACTCAACTGACCTACTAAACCACATTGGCTGGCAGTATTCACTATCACTACAATTTTACCTTTATAATTGGACAATGGAACATCCTTACCATCTATGTCTTTCATGGTAAAATCATACATGGTTTTTCCATTAACTGCATTCGCTGCGCTGGCAGTATTCATATTGTTATTAGCATTACAACTGACCAACAACAGCATCACAGTCCATATATTTAAAAATCTATTTTTCATGATTTGCATCTGTATTTAAAACAATATTAGTTTAAAATTAGTTCAAAATCAATAATTTTTGCATTATTTTGGTTTATAATACAAATATTATTCCAAGTATTTGCCGAAAAACCGAATACAACACATCGTATAATTAAAATCACATCTCAAAGTATGCCTCCAATTAGGTGTAAGAGTAATAAATTCATTTCATTTTTTTTATCTTTGAAGAATTGGTTGTATTTATATTGTATTACCATTTTTTATGAAAGAAAACATCTTTAAACACAATTATGCAAGACGAAATATTAAAACACACGAAGAAAATTTATAAGACAGCAAAAAATCCGAATCATACTTTTAGAGAAAAAACAACAGAAATCATTATAGAAATTTTTATTATTGTTTTTGCTGTAACTTTATCTATTTGGCTACACGGTTGGAGTGAACATAGACATCAACAAGCAGAAGCCAAAGAATTTTTAATGGATGTAAAAGCAGATTTAATCAAAGATATTTCCAAAATGAATAATGAAAAATTGCATCTGCTTACTGCTATAAAAGATTACGATACTTTAAAATATCTATCTAAACAACACATTGATAGCATCAAAAATCAGGCGGTAAATTTCCATATAATTACCAGAAAAATGAATAATGGAAATTATGAGGGATATAAATCAAGTGGGAAAATTGGATACATTGAAAATGATGAACTCAAAAGTTTAATACTGGATTATTATCAAGAGAATATGCCGCCTTTGGAAGATGTAGAAAAAAGCTACAACGAACGAATTTATGCGCTCATTGAATTATTAGGATTAAGCAATAATTTAAAGGATGCTATTATACAGCCGATTGTTAAATCAAAACTAAATTTAAATAGGCAAACTGCTGTTTCACTAATAGAAGGCTACGAAGAGAACATTCTGCTTGCAAAGGAAATTAATTTAATGATAAATAAGATTAAAAACTAAGAGAATCTCAAATATCCTTAAGCTGTTTGTACCAAAAATAATTCTTCTGCTTGGCGCAATACCGTGTCTATTCCGCTAATATCAGTACCGCCGGCAGTTGCATAAAACGGTTGTCCGCCGCCGCCGCCTTTGATTGCTTTGGCTAATTCTTTCACCATATTTCCTGCGTGCAATTTTTTATCTTTCACCAAATCTTCTGAAATAATGATAGAAATAAATGGTTTATCATTTATCACTGTTACGGCTGCAAAAAACAAATTTTCAAATTCATTTTTTAAATCAAATTGGATTTTTTTTATGCCTTCTGCATTTACATCTTCTACTTTTTCAAATAATACATTCGCACTATTTCTATTCGTTACTTTGGAGCGCAATTGATGTTTTACTGCTTCTACTTTTTCCAAATGAAATTTTTCAATTTCCTTTTTCAAACTTACATTTTCTTCCTGTAATTGTTGAATGGATTTTAGTATATCTTTTGGATTTTTTAATTCTGATTTTACATTTTCAAATTGACCAATGATTGAGTTAACAAATTCCAAAGCGGCTTCGCCGCATACTGCCTCCACACGACGAACGCCTGCTGCCACGGCACTTTCAGACGTAATTTTAAACAAACCCAATTCTCCAGTATTGCCTACGTGCGTTCCTCCACACAATTCGATGGAATATTTTTCATCCATAATAACAACACGCACGACATCGCCATATTTTTCGCCGAACAATGCCATTGCGCCTAATTTTACGGCATCTTCTTTTGACATTTCTTTTATGACAACAGGAATATTTGCACGTATTTTTTCGTTTACTATATTTTCTACTTTTTCAATTTCTTCGTTGGTCATTTTTGCAAAATGAGAAAAATCGAAACGCAAATATTCAGCATTATTCAATGAGCCTTTTTGTGCAATATGTTTTCCTAATACTTGTTGTAATGCTGCCTGCAATAAATGTGTTGCGGAATGATGAATCGTAGTTTTGCGACGTGTTTCTTTATTTACACTTGCAATTACTTCGCCATTTAAATCTTCAGGAATTTCATCTACAAAATGAACAATTAAATCATTTTCTTTTTTCGTATCTGTAATAATTAAGTCTGAATGTTGAATTCTTAAACTCCCAACATCTCCTACTTGTCCGCCACTTTCTGCATAGAAGGGCGTTTTATCCAACACGATTTGATATTGTTCCTTCCCTTTTGATTTTATCTTTCTATATTTTAAAACCTTTGCTTTTGTTTCTAATGTGTCATATCCTACAAAAACAGATTTTCCATCTTGCAAATTTACCCAATCGTCCACATTTAATTCTGTTGCTGCACGGCTGCGTTCTTTTTGTTTTTGCAATTCTTCCTCAAATCCACTTTCATCTACTTTCAATCCATTTTCCGAAGCAATTAAATTAGTTAAATCTATCGGGAAACCGTAAGTATCTAATAATTCAAAAGCTGCTTTTCCATCAATTATGTTAGCTGATTCTTTGATGACATGGTCTAATCTTTTCAATCCATTATCCAACGTTTTTAAGAAAGCATTTTCTTCTTCTAAAACTACACGGCTTACAAAATCTAGTTGCTTTTGCAATTCAGGAAATACATTTTCAAATTGTTTTGCCAACACTGGCACCAATAAATGCAACAAAGGTTCTTTTCTGTTTAAATAAGAAAAATAATAACGAACGGCTCTTCTTAAAATTCTGCGAATTACATAACCTGCGCCAGTATTGCTTGGCAATTGCCCGTCAGCAATGGTAAAACAAACTGCTCGAATATGATCCGCCAACACTCGGAAAGCGATAGCTTCTTTGCTGTCGCTGCCATCATATTTTTTATTTACTATATTTTCAGTTGCAGCAATCGTTCCAGAAAATACATCTGTATCATAATTAGATGTTTTGCCTTGCAAGACACGCACCAAACGTTCAAAACCCATTCCGGTATCCACGTGTTTTGCGGGTAATAATTCAAGGCTGCCGTCTTTTTTTCTGTTGTATTGAATAAATACGTTGTTCCATATTTCAATTACTTGCGGATGATCGGCATTTACTAAATTTTTTCCTGCTACTTGTGTGCGTTCTTCTTCTGTACGGCAATCTACATGTATTTCCGTACATGGGCCGCACGGACCGGTATCGCCCATTTCCCAAAAATTATCTTTTTTATTGCCTAATAAAATTTTGTCTTCTGCAATCCATTGTTTCCAAAAAGCATAAGACTCTGTATCTTTGGGTAAATTTTCTTTTTCATCTCCTTCAAAAATTGTTACGTACAAACGGTTTTTATCTAATTTCAATACTTCTGTCAGCAATTCCCAACTCCATGCTATAGCTTCTTCTTTAAAATAATCTCCAAAACTCCAATTTCCCAACATTTCAAACATGGTATGATGGTAAGTATCTACTCCAACTTCCTCCAAATCATTATGCTTACCAGACACACGCAAACATTTTTGAGTATCGGCAATTCTTGGATTTTCAGGCTTGGCATTGCCCAAAAAATAATCTTTAAATTGATTCATTCCTGCATTGGTAAACAACAAAGTAGGGTCGTTTTTTACAACAACAGGAGCAGAAGGCACAATTTGATGTCCCTTGCTTTTAAAGAATGATAAGAATGTTTCACGAATTTCTTGAGCAGATAGATTACTTTTCATTCCACAAAGGTAATTATTTGAAAAGCAATTTTAAATAGGGTATTGGAAAGAATATAAACAAATTATTTATTTTCTTTAACCGTTTTGGTCACTATTTCTACTATTTTATCTACGTTTATCTCCAATCCTTGTTCCTGACTTACTAATTGTCCTTTAGGATTAAACACACTGATGATATTGGAATGGGAGAAATCTACAGGTGATATTTTTTTAAATTTCATGGAAAGCACATTGGCAAATTCGTTGGTATTATCCTCATTAGAAGTTAGAAAAACCCATTGTGGTTCGGTCATTTTTCTGGTTTCTGCAAATTTCTTTAAAAAAGGAGGTGTGTCTGTTTCGGGGTCTATAGAAACCAATACCAAAGAGACATCGTTGATGTCTTTTCGAGATATTTTTGATTCAATATCTTTCATTTTAGATACTAAAATTGGGCAAGCAGATTTACAAGTGGTGTAAATCATTACCACTACTAATGTTTTACCTTGAAGATTTTTTAATAACAAAGTATCTCCATTTTGATTTTGCCATTGCGAAGTAAGATTGAAAATAGAATTAGATGGAATTTCTTTAGATACTTTCTTCTCATGGTTATTGCAAGCAGAGAATAATAATAAGGAAGCAAAGATTAAACTTAAAATTTTCATTGATTATTTTTTTTCGTTAAGCAATAGGATAGTATCTTTTGCACATCTAAAACCCAGATTTGCCAATGTATAATTTGCTTTTATAGAACCTCGCAAAGCAAAGCGCATAAAGGCTGCGTAATTCATTGCGTCTGTTGCGCTGGTAGCACTACCCGCACAAAACAAGCCTTTGTCGTCGTACTCACCTACTCGGGAGTCGCCGGTGGTTAAAACAGAATTAAAATCATCTGTCCACTCCCAAATTAAATCAAAAACATTATAAACACCCCAGTAGTTTGGAGGACTTTGTTTGACTGCGTTATATTGTCTTTCTTTTTGTGAATATAATCCAATAATAGCATCAGAATATGCTCGCTTATTACGTGCGTTGGGAGTTATTTCATCAGCCATCGCTACAAATTCCCATTCATCTAATGTTGGCAATCGTTTTCCGACACTTTGTGCATACGCTTTAGCAGCAAACCAAGACACATAACATACTGGTGCGTCTAATTTTGCCCCTTTAGGTATAGAAATATCAGATACCCAATCATGCAAATAGGTAGTATCTGCGTATATTCTTTTGATATTGGATTTTCTCCATTGTGGATTTGCTTTGACAAATTCCAAAAATTCTCGATTGGTTACCGCTCTTTCATCTATTTGGAAAGGTGCAACTTTTGCTATTGCGGTATCTGAACCATAAAAAGGTTTATATTCCCCTCCGGGAATATAAACCATCTTTACGTCAGTTGATATTGGTTGTAGCGAAACTGAAATAGTTGATTTTTTTGTATCATTTACTTCTTTAGATGCTTGCTTTTTAGCACAAGCAACAAACAGTAATATGATAATTATACTTACAAAAAACTTATTCATTTCGTTACTTAAATTTATATTGTTATTCTTTAACTGATGATGTAGCGTTAAATACTTTCGGATTAGCATCTCCGGTTACTTTTAGTTTTCCAATAGCACCTTTGTTGAATGCTCTAGAAAGAGAGTGATCCACGATAACAAATTCACCTGGAACTTCACATTTAAACTCTACAATGGTAGCACCACCGGCAGGAATCATAGTTGTTTGGATATTATGAGAAATGAGTGAACCTCCTTCTATATATACATTGTCAAATATTTCGCCAATTACGTGGAAAGAAGAAGTTAAGTTAGGACCACCGTTACCTACAAACAATCGAACTGTTTCACCTACTTTAGCTTCCAACATATTAGCCCCTAATAAAGAACCTTTTTTACCGTTGAATAAAACATAGTCAGGAGTTTCAGCTACTGCTTTATCGTTATCAAATTCTAACAAGCCTTTCTTTATTACAGATGCTTTTGTATAGAAATCACCTTGCATAATGTAGTATTCTTTATCTACTTTTGGTAAACCTCCTGCTGGCTCTACTAATATTAAACCATACATACCATTACCAATATGCATAGGCACTGGAGGAGCTGCACAGTGATATACATACAAACCAGGATTTAATGCTTTGAACGTGAATGAAGATTCTTTACCCGGAGCAGAAGTAGTAGCTGCTGCGCCACCTCCTGGTCCTGTAACAGCATGAAGGTCTATATTGTGTGGTAAAACACTTTTAGCATCATTTTTTAAATTAAGCGTCACCTCATCTCCTACTCTTATTCTAATAAAGCTACCAGGAACGGTGTGGTTAAATGTCCAAAAAGTATAAGGAATACTATCTGCGATAATTCCTTCCATTTCGGTGGTTTCAAGATTTACTATTAATTTTTTAGGACCTCTGTTTCCTATTGGAGCGGGAACATGGGGTGCTCCTGTAATTTCTGCCAATTCAGGCTCGCCAGATGCTACCATATTGATGCCTGATTCGTTAGAATTTCCAGCATTTTGTTTACAACTTGTGAGTGCAAGAACAACCATTGCTGTTGCACTCAGAATTAAATGTTTTGTTTTCATAATAGACAAATTTAGTGTTTAAGTATTTAGTTTGATTTTGTTTAATGTTTATTTTTAGTTTTATAAAAGGTTGGGTTAATATTTAAAGCCATCCAAGCCCATTGTTGATAAATTCCGGCTGTAGGAGTATCTTTTAAATATTTTATTGTTGAATTAGCTAAATAGAAAGAATAACCTCCTGTAATTGCTACAAATTTATTTATCTTATAGTTAAAAGACAAATCCATTTCTTGACCTAAGTTTTTGGCATATTTTTTTGCACCACTCATTACTTTATAAGGAGCTACAAACTGGTGGAATACCATCAAGAATGAATATCCTTTTTCTGATTTAAAATTTAATTTTAGATAAGTATCCGAAAGTCCTGCATTTTTATGTCCATTTCCTGCGTAGAAATAGTCCATGTTCCCGTAGAATTTATGCCCTGTATGAAAATATGGAGTGAACGAATTATTTACAGCTATAGGAATTCCTATTTTATTTCCGCTTACAAAATCACTTCCCACGCCGATATGCCATTGTTTCTTTATGTCATATCCTATATAGGCAGCAAACATATATGCTTGTATGTTTTTGCTGGTTAAATTTTGTCCGCGTTGGTAATAAGCAGCAAGATTGGCAGACAATCCTTTGGCATTATGAAAAAAGTTAGCACCAAATGTTTGAGTATATCGAGTAGTATGATCGAGTGTGTCACTTTTAGCCGAATTTGCTTGTTGGAAACCTAAGTTATTTACCAAAAGAGTTACTTTAGATTTATCTTTTATAGGGAAAGAAGCCCAAATGGTTTGCATCCATTTATGCGGGAAAGCATCTGATGTGGAATATAAATTTCCAGAAGGATTGTTCATATTATTTGCATAAAGTGCTTTGTAGTTTTGATTATAAGCAAAGAAACCTTTTAGTTCATATTTTTTTTTGCTGAATTGTACTGAAATTGCATCATGTGCCCGTGCACCTTGTGCCCAATCCAATTCACCAAAGAAACGTTCATCGTCTAAAGAGATAACTTGTCTTCCTATTTTAAAACTCCAATTAGGCGTTGCATTTAAAATTGCCCACGCTTCAAAAACAGAAAATTTATTTCCACTATTTTCAGCGCCTTGCACCATATTTGCTTGCCCCCAAATGCTAACTACTTGCGGTGCAACTTTCAACGTCAATAAGTTTTTATAAGAATACTCAAAGGACAATCGCAATCGGTCGCTAATAAATGCAGCTGGTTTCTCGCCTTTATTCATCGGGCGGAATGTGCCATATCTAAATTCTACTCTCGGCCTAAATTGTCCGCCAATATTGAATTTGTGTTCTGCGGTATCTGCTGCTTCTTGTGCTTTTAAATTAAATGAAACCATTAAAAAAGCAATTAACAGCAGTGAAATTTTTTCTTTATTTAAAATATGATTAAGTAAAAACATAAAAAATGATTTTGTATGTACAAAAGTGATGGAGTAAAAAAGACTTTTGCATGACTAATGCCATGTGCTGACATGATAAAAATCAGTTTTAAGTGTTTTATTACGTTAATTAATATTGTCTTTATATTTTATCCTTACTGATGTAACATAAGATTGAGTTGATTTGGGCTTTTTACAAATCAAAAAAACTAATTATTCAAAAAAAATTTACAAATTAATATAGCACAACAAATAACTTAAGATATTTTTCAATGCATGCATTTATTATTTTAGCTCAACTATACACTAGATACTTTATTATTTTTTATTTTTAGGCTATGGATTTATTTGAGCAGACAGCCAACCAAATGGTGTTATATCACTTGCGAACTTCTTGGTTGAATTTGGCTAAAGCATTTAACGATAAAGCACATTTGTATAATGGTACTATTTCTATGGCTTTTGTATTGATGGCTATTTATGAAGAGGGCGGTGTGCCGGTAACAAAAATAGCTCCACGTATTGGAATGGAACCAAACAGTCTTTCTCGCACTTTAAATATTTTGGCAGAAACGGGTGCCATTATTCGAAAACCAGACGAAAATGACCAACGAAAAGTTTTAGTTTTTCTAACTCCCGAAGGAACAAAATTGCGTAAAATTGCATTAAAAACTGTTTTTGATTTAGAAAAAAAAATCACTGAAAAATTATCACCCAAACAACTCAAAGCTTTTAATGAAGTAATTGAGCAAGTTAGCGTAGCAATTGAAGATTTCGGAAAAGAATTGGAGAGGTGAGATATATAGCAACACTTAATAACGAATCACATTCTTTTTCGTTTGAAAAAATCTTTTATCAGTTTGGAGGCTTCGGCTTCTAAAATTCCTTTTTTTGTTTCAAATAAATCAGGAGATAATTTACGATGAGAAGCATCCGTGGCGGCATAAACGATTTTAGGTATTTGCGCTTCTCGAATTGCGCCGGTGCACATCATGCAGGGTTCTAGGGTAACATACAAAGTACATTTGTCTAAATATTTACTTCCCAAAAAATTGCAGGCGGCTGTGATAGCTAAAATTTCAGCGTGCGCCGTCGGGTCGTTTAGTTTTTCTACTTGATTATATCCTTTACCAATAATTTTATCTCCCTGTACCACTACTGCACCAATTGGTACTTCATCTTCATCAAAAGCCTGTTTAGCTAATTTCATCGCTTCCTGCATAAAAAACAAATCTAAATCTAACATACTTTAGTATTTACAAATTGAAGATATAAATTACTATTTGTTTTTTATTATAAACATCTTAGCATATTTTCTGTTAATTTTGTTTCCTATTTATTTTTTCTATGAGGCAATTGTATTTTATCTTAACTTTTCTATTCTTAGTTTCTTCTAATACCTTACCTGCACAAGAAGTTTGGGATTGGCAAAAATGTATCGATTATGCGTTCAAAAATAATTTGCAAGTAAAACAATCTGATATTAATATTCAATTGGGGGAAAGTAATCTAAAACAACAAAAACTAAATTATTCGCCAAGTGTCAATGCAAGTACGAATTACAATCTTCGATTGGGAAACAATTATGATTTTTATGCAAATACCTACACCAAGGCATTGGTGCATTATCAGGATTATGGCGTCAATCTCAGTCAACCCATTTTTGATGGCTTAATGACTCCCAATAATATCAAAAAAAGTAAAATAGATTTACAAGCAATTAAACTAGATCAAGCTGTTTTAAAAAACAATATTCAAATGCAGATTTTGGCTGCCTTTTTAAATATAATGAACGCCAACGAGCAATACCAACAGGCTATTAATCAAAAAACTTCTACACAAGAGCAGTACGAGCGAATGCAAACGTTGATAAAAGCTGGCGGTGCCGCAGAGAAAGCTATCTTGGATATTGATGCTCAACTCACTTCCGAAGAACTAACCATTTCGCAAATAAAAAATCAATTGGACTTAGCCTATTTGAATCTAAAAATTTTATTACAATTAGATGTAAAACAAAATATCACGGTTCAAATTCCAGAGTTACCGAAAACATTTAATGTAGAAAATTTACAAGATATCAATACAATCTATTCTGATGCGCTATCTCTTAGACCGGAAATAAAAAGCAGCCAACTAAAAGTACAAAGTGCTAAAAAACAAATTGCAGTGGCAAGAGGCAACTACTCTCCTGTTTTAAATTTTGTTGCCAATACCAATACTTTTTTTTCGAGCCAAAGTGTTACGTACAAACAGCAAGCTACCGGAAACAACACTGCCGTTGGATTTGTAGAAGGAACTTTTCAGCGGGTATTGATTCCTGAAATCGCAACAATATCTTCCAAAAATCCTTACAAAAACCAATTGAAACAAAATTTAGGATATGCCTTTGGCGCTTCTTTGAATATTCCTATTTATAATAAATATCAAGTGCAAACTGCCGTGAAACAAGCTAAACTGCAATACGAAAATACACTGCTAACAGAAAAGCAAGCCGAACTGGATTTGTTTAATTCCATTCAACAAGCCTATATAAAAGCAGAAGCTGCAATTGCTAATTATAAATCATCTCAACGAAATTTAGAAACAGCACAAAAATCGTATGACTATGCCGTAGAAAGATTAAACGTTGGAGCCGTTAATCAATTAGAAGTAAACTTAGCAAAAACCAATTTGATGAATGCCGAATCCAAATGGACACAATCAAAATATGAATATGTATTCAACACTAAATTATTAGATTTTTATCAAGGTAAAAAAATAGAATTATAAAAAATCAACCATGAAAAACAATAAATTACTCTATATACTTTTATTTGTTACCGTTATTGCTATTGCAGCTGCTATCATTATTGGCAAATACAGAAAAGACAACAATGGAAAAGAAGTAGAATGGCAGAAAATAGCGAAACGCACCATTATACAAACAGTAACCGCCAGCGGAAAAATATATCCAGAAGAAGAAGTAAAAATAAGCTCCGATGTATCGGGTGAGATTATTGAATTAAATGTTAAAGAAGGCGATGTTGTAAAAAAAGGACAATTGTTAGCTCGTATCAAACCGGAAAGTTACCAAGCAGTAGTAGAACAAAGCGTTGCCCAATTAGACAATACTAAAGCACAATTATCTACTGCAAAAGCAAGAATTTCACAAGCTACCGCAATAGTTTCTCAAGCGCAAGCACAAGCACAAGCTGCACAGGAAGCTTACACACGTGCGCAAGAACTTTTTGGAAAAAAAATAATATCCAAAGCAGATTTAGAAAGTGCCGAATCTTCTTATAAATCCACCAAAGCATCTGTAGAAAGTGCAAAGGCAGATTTAGAAGCCGCTAAGCATACGGCAGATGCTGCTTCCTACACTATAAAAGCTACAGAAGCTACTATTAAAGAAGCTAAAATAAATTTGAATAAGACAACAATTTATGCTCCAACAGATGGAATCATTTCATTATTGAATGTAAAAAAAGGAGAGAAAGTAGTGGGTACTTTACAAATGACCGGAACGGAAATGATGCGTATTGCCAACTTCGACAATATGGAAGTGCGGGTGGACGTGAGTGAAGGTGAAATTACGAAAGTGAAATTAAGCGATACAGCTACGGTAGAAGTAGATGCTTATTTAGATAGAAAATTTGTCGGCATTGTTACGCAAGTAGCCAACACTTCCAAAGGCGCTTCCAGTGCTTTAGTTAGTGCCGATCAATCCACCAATTTTGTAGTAAAAATTCGCATTTTAAAATCATCTTATGAAGATTTATTAAGAGATAATCCTAAACCATTTTTGCCAGGAATGTCTGCCACGGTGGATATCAAAACAAAAACAAAAACAGGTGTTTTAGCCATTCCTATACAAGCCGTTACCGCAAAGGATTCTGTTTATAATGGCGCCAGTCATACTAAAGAAATTGTTTTTATAAACAACCAATTGAAAGCAACATCAATAGAAGTAAAAACAGGCATTCAGGACGATAGTTATATTGAAGTTACGCAAGGACTACAAGGAACGGAGGAAATTATAACTGGTCCTTACAATGTGCTTTCAAAAGATTTGAAAGACGGTGATAAAATTAAAGCATTAGACAAATCGAAAAAGAAAAAAGAGAAAAAAGATAGTGATGAAAAGTAAGCTACTAAGCATCTAATTCAAGCACTTTAATGGCATTGGAGCATGCATCTTGTTCTGCTTCTTTTTTATTTTTTCCAGAACCAGTGGCGGTGGTTTCACCGTTTATTTTAAGTTCTACACTAAAAGTAGTTTCACCGTTGGTGTGTGCATGATGACTAAAAGTAACATGTTTTTTTTGCGATTGTGCCCATTCAATCAAATAACTTTTTGAATCAGAAATTTTCTTATCAAAATTAGTAGCATCAAATTCTTCTAATAGTAATTTTTTAATTAATACTTTCATATCGCGCATACCATAATCCAAGTAATACGCACCCATCAAGGCTTCAAAAGCATTGCCAATAATATCAGGAGCTTCCGACAATTGTTTGGCAGATAATTTATGTTGTAAATATTCGGGAATACCAATTTCGACACCAATTCTGTTTAAATTTTTTCTATTTACGACAGATGCACGTGCTTTGGTTAAAATGCCTTCATCTTTTTTTCCCATTAAAGCATACAAAGATTCTGCCACGCAAAAATTGATAACGGCATCTCCTAAAAATTCCAATCGTTCATTTTTATCTTCTTTCTTTTTAGTAAACGAAGAATGTGTAAGTGCTCGAATATAATTCTCTTCAGAAGAAAGTGGATATAACTGCAAATGCTCATAAATATTCTTACATCGAAATTTATTTTTAGAGAATCTGTTAAGCTTAAATAATTTCTTCAAAAAAGTGAGCATATACAAATATAGGAGTTTAGAGTTTAGAATTATGAATTACGAATTAAAAATTACGAATTACGAATTACGAATTACGAATTACGAATTACGAATTACGAATTACGAATTAAATATAATAAACTTCTCAATTCTCACTACTTAATACTTAATACTCACTACTTACTACTTAATACTTAATACTCACTACTTAATACTCACTACTTAACACTCTATTTAAGACGTTTAAAAACAACCGATGCATTGTGTCCACCGAATCCAAAATTATTAGATAAAACAACATTCACTTCACGCTCTTGTGCATGATGCAACGTAAGATTTAGTTTAGCATCAAAAGCAGGATCAGCAGTTTGGTGGTTAATCGTTGGTGGAATTTTATTTGCTTGAATTGCAATTACAGAAGCTACTGCTTCTATAATTCCTGCTGCTCCCATCAAATGACCTGTCATGGATTTGGTGGCACTGATATTTAATGCAAAAACATGTTCTTTAAACAAATTTTGAATGGCTTTTATTTCAGCAATATCGCCCAAAGGAGTAGAAGTGCCATGCACATTAATATAATCAATATCTGTTGGTTTCAGATTTGCATCTTCCAAAGCCTCTTGCATTACCCGTTCTACGGTTTCGCCATCAGGGTGCGGCGCAGTAATATGAAATGCATCTGCATTCATACTACCTCCCGCCAATTCTGCATAAATTTTTGCTCCTCTTTTTTGTGCGTGCTGCAAACTCTCCAATACCATACAGGCGGCGCCCTCTCCCATCACAAAACCATCTCGATTTAAATCAAATGGTCTGGATGCCATGGCTGGATTTTCATTATTCTCAGAAAGGGCTTTCATTGCGCTAAATGCTCCAATCGCTACTTCACAAATGGAGGCTTCCGAACCTCCCACTATTAAAACATCGGCTTTACCCAAACGTATATAATTCAAAGCATCAATCAGTGCAATGGTGGAGCTTGCACAAGCGGCCACCACCGAAAAATTCATTCCTTTAAAACCATATTTAATGGCAATGCTTCCACCGGCTAAATCCAACAAAGTGCGCGGAACAAAAAAGGGACTGAAATACCTTGGATTTCTATCGTTTTGGAAATATTGAAATAATTCTTGCTGAAACGTTTGCACTCCTCCAAATCCCGAAGTAAACAATACGCCTGTTTTATTTTTATTCAAGTCGGAATATTCCAATAATTGAGCATCTTTTATTGCTTCTTCCGCTGCAATAAATGCAAATTGGGCATACGCATCCAATTTTTTGAGCTCTTTTTTATCGAAATAATTTTCAGGAAAATAATGTTTTATTTCGCAAGCTATTTTAGTACGAAATTTGATAGTGTCGAAATGAGTAATACTTGCACATCCACTCATTCCATTCATTAAATTTTCAGAAAATTCTATAATAGAATTACCTATAGGTGTAATAGCACCCATTCCTGTTACCACTACACGATTTAACTCCATACTGGATAATTTGTACTAAAATACAAAAAAAGAAAAAGAATTTCTTGCTTAAAAGCAATAAGAAAAATTAAACGTTTGCTTCTAAATAAGCTATTGCGTCACCTACGGTTTTTATTTTATCTGCTTGCTCATCAGGAATAATAATGTTAAATTCCTTTTCAAATTCCATAATTAATTCAACGGTTTCCAAGGAGTCTGCTTTTAAATCATTTTCAAAACTTGCCTCCGGGGTAACTTCACCCTCTTCTACACTTAGTTTTTCAACAATAATCTTTTTTACGCGTTCTGCAATGTTTGACATAGCTAATTATTTTAATAGATGTGCAAAATTAGCGTTATTTTTGATATTCTTTGCATACAATAGTTAAAAATAATCCTTACTAACCCCATGACTATCAATATATTTAAAAATTAAAATAAATTTCTTCAATAAATCATCTCCAATTTTAGACATTCATTCCTTAATTTGTAGTAATATTAGACATGGGAAAAGGGCAATTTATAGACGTATTTTTTGATTTTAAAATTTGGGGAATCAACTCCAATATAGAAGATTATCGGTTGTGTCTTTTTTTGAACCAAGAGTTAAAATGGCATCTAAAACGTGTGCAGGATATTGAATACTATAGTCCGCAAATAAAAAATGTTAAACATTTCAATGCATACCAATTTAATAATGAAAAAGATTACTATACCGTAGAATTGATTCAAAATAAAAACTCAGGCAACGTGCTTATTCCAGAATTGAAGAATATAGATTTTCTATTTTTAATGAAAGGGGAAGATGACTATTTTGATGTAGAAACATTTATTAAATCACTTTCAAAAGCTACCGGAGTGCAGTTAGTATCGCCCATTGAAATCAATTCGCTTAAATCAAAACATAACTTATTAATCAGACATTTTAATGAATCCAACAAAAAGAAAGACTAAGATTATTGCCACCATTGGCCCAGCTAGCAATAGTTACGAGAAATTACTAGAACTATACAATAGTGGGGTAAATGTATTTCGCCTTAATTTTTCTCACGGAAGACAAGACGACCACGAACAAGTGATAAAACACATTGTCCGATTAAATGAATTTCAAAATGCGAATATCAGTATTTTAGCAGATTTACAAGGGCCTAAATTACGAACGGGTTTAATGCAAAATAATGCTATCGAATTGGTAGAAGGCGAAAGTATTAAAGTAACAAACGAAGATGTAATTGGAACGAAGCAATTAATTTCTGTTACCTACCAGCAACTTTCTAAAGACTTGAAAATTGGAGAATCTATTTTGATAGATGATGGAAAATTAGAATTGCAAGTTGTTGAAATTTTAGATGAAAAAACCATTCGTTGTACTATTATGTCGGGTGGAGTTTTATCTTCTAAAAAAGGATTTAATTTACCCAATACAAAAATTTCACTTCCAAGCTTAACAGAAAAAGATAGAGCAGATTTAGATTTCATTCTTACTCAACCTGTTAATTGGATTGCACTTTCTTTTGTTCGTACTGCCGATGATATTGAAGGATTAAAAGAAATTATTTCAAAGCATAAATCGCCCTTAAAAGTTGTAGCTAAAATTGAAAAACCAGAAGCGGTAGAAAATATTGACAGCATTATTAAAGTTTCGGATGCAGTGATGATTGCGCGCGGAGATTTGGGTGTAGAAGTTCCAATGGAGGAAATGCCGTTAATTCAAAAAGATATTGTTCAAAAATGTATTCAAAATTCTAAGCCTGTAATTATTGCTACGCAAGTGATGGAATCTATGATTGATATGTCGAGACCAACACGCGCAGAGATTACGGACGTTGCTAACGGTGTATTGGACGGGGCAGATTCCATTATGTTGAGTGGCGAAACTTCGGTTGGGAAAAATCCGGCAAAAGTCATTCAAACAATAGATAAAATTATTCGCAGAACGGAGCAAGAAGAAGCCATCTATCACAAACATTTATTACCAGATAAAACTTCTAAAACATTTTTGTCGGATGCTATTTGTTTTAATGCATGTACTATTGCCTCCGAAGTGGGCGCAAAAGCCATCAATGGCATGACTTACTCTGGTTATACTGCTTTCATGCTGGCGAGCAATCGACCAAAAGCGGATATTCATATTTTCACCAGTAATAAAAATTTACTCAATACCCTTGGAATGGTTTGGGGAGTAGATGTATTTTATTACAATAAATTTGTCAGCACCGATCAATCTATTGAAGATATTATTGAAATTTTGAAAAGTAATGGACTGGTAGAAACGAATGACATTATTGTTAGCACGGCAAGCATGCCTATCACTGGCCGTGGCAGAACCAACATGGTGAAGATAAATCAGATTAAATAGTTAATTGTTAATCGTCAATCGTCAATCGTTAATCGTTAATCGTTAATCGTCAATCGTTAATCGTTAATCGTTAATTGTCAATCGTCAATCGACAATCGTTAATCGTCAATTGTCAATCGTTAATCGTTAATCGTTAATCGTTAATCGTTAATCGTCAATTGTTAATCGTCAATTGTTAATCGTTAATTGTCAATCGTTAATCGTTAATTGTTAATCGTCAATTGTTAATCGTTAATCGTCAATCGTTAATTGTCAATTGTTAATCGTTAATTGTTAATTGTTAATTGTTAATCGTTAATCGTCAATCGTTAATTGTCAATTGTCAATCGTCAATTGTTGGCGGTTGATTTCGTATAATGCCATGGCGGTAGCTACGGATACGTTATACGATTCCAATTCATTACTCATCGGTAGTTTTACCAATTCATCAATCAGCCTGACGACAGGATTAGAAATGCCTTCATCTTCGGAACCAGCAATAAGTGCCAAAGGCATTTGCGTATTTATTTCATGTATAAAAGATGTAGCAGTACCGTCTAAGCCTACTAATTTAATACCATTGTTTTTTATGTCTTTTAAAGTAGCAATGATATTATCTACTCTGCACAATGGAATTTTCAATAATGCTCCGGCAGAAATTTTTACAGCAACATCATTCACTGCGGCGCTTTCTTTTTTAGGAAAAACAATGGCGTGTACACCCATACCGAGTGCTGTTCTTGCCAAAGCACCTAAGTTCCGAACATCGGTAATATTTTCTAATATCAATAACAATGGATTTTCTCCTTTTTCAAAAACAAAATCTATAATTTTTTGTATATTTTGATATTCTATAAGCGCTGTAAAGGCTAATATTCCTTGATGATTTGCTTTGGAAAGTGAATTTATTTTTATCTCTGGTACAAATTGATAATATACTTCCTTATCTCGGCACAACTGGATAATTTCTTTAATTACTTCGCCGGATGCATTTTTAGAAATTAATACTTTTTCTACTTCCGAATCGGATCGGAGCAATTCCAAAACTGGATTTCTGCCGGCTATAAGTTGTTGTTTAGACATAATGTTATAATGACTGCAAGATACGAAACAAGTGGATAAGTCTTTTCACAAAGCAGAACAATTTATACGACAAGCTGCACAATACAATACATGCAGCTATTCTACGTACGTTTATTGAAAATTAGTATTTAAAAAGCACCCTTTACTTGGATAAATCTTCTGGATAAATGCCCGCAGCAATTTTTTTGCGTAATGCTGCAATTACCAAATCTTTTTCTTCGGAATAGGTAACGCCGCACCAATCTTTGCCATCAGGTAATAATTGCACTTTAATTTTTCCTTCTTGCATCATTTTAGAAACAACCGTCGGAATTAAAAATTCTGCTTTCATTTCATTGCGATTCTTTTCATAAAATTCTTTCCATTGTTGTTCTAATTCCTCAAACAAAAAACAAGTAAAACCCCAAAAATTCATGGAAGCATAGCTATCTGTAGCAATATCGGTAAAAGTAGCATCGGCATTTTCATTTTGCAATTTTCCGTTACGCATATCAATTTGTGTCATTTCGGTAATGGACACTAATTCTTGCTGATGATTAAGCGTACAAACCCCTCTTGACACGGAGCCAATATCGGAAAGTGTGTTTTGCAAAGGATACCCTACCAAGGAAAAAGTAGATTCATTAGTAGCACATTTAGTTAAAAAATTATGAATAGCAACGTATGCTTCCCGCCCGTAAAAGTCGTCTGCATTTATTACTACAAATGGATTTTTAACTAATTCTTTGGTGGCCAAAATCGCTTGTCCCGTTCCCCACGGCTTTGTTCGTTCCGGATTAGCATCGGCAGGTGGCTGTTGCAATGCAAAATGAATAGGTATTTTTGTTCCCCATACTTTTTGCAGATGCTCCTGCATATCATTTAATAAATCTTTCCTTGTAATAATTACAACATCTTTAAAACCAGCTTGTTGTGCATCATAAATTGCGTAATCCATCAGCCACTCTCCACTTGGTCCAAAGCTTGCAGCTTGTTTTACGCCGCCATATCGGCTGCCCATTCCGGCCGCCATAATCACTAAAGTAGTATTGCTCATGCTGCAAATATAAGAAATGCTATTAGAGGAAAAAATGAAATTAACAGCTTTATCCTATATGGTTGATTGTAAAAGAATTAATCTTAGCTTATTTATAAGTGTTTTGATGGATGATGTCTATTTCCTACCTTTGCCCTTCAATATAATTTTCTATGGATTTTGACAAAAATACGCTCATTGGTATTACGCTTATTATTCTAATTTTTTTAGGTTTTTCTATTTACACACAACAGCAAGAAGCTAAATATGTAAAAGAACATCCAAAACAAACGGAACAAGATAAATTTACTACCGTTAGTATTACTACAAATGATTCTACCAAAACGGATAGTACAACAACAGCTAAAGCTATCAAACAGGATTCTATACAAATAAGTAAAATGGGTGGCTTTGCTGCATTTGCCTCTGGCGAAGAAGTATTAACCACTATCGAAAATGAGAAATGTATTTTTACGTTCTCTAATAAAGGTGGCGTTATCAAAAAAGTAGTTTTGAAAAACTATAAAACTTTTGAGCAAAAGCCTTTAGTATTATTTGAAGACAATGGAAGTAATTTTAATTTTTCATTTATTTCCAATGATAGCAAAACTCCTGTTCAAACAGAAAATTTATTTTTTGCTTCCAATATTGTTTCTCAAAAAATAATTGGTACTCAATCTATTGATGTTGCTTATAAAATTGATTTAGGTGGTGGGAAAATATATGAACACAAATTTACAATTCATGGCGAAGGCTATGTAGTAGATTTCTCCATCAATGCTGTTAATTTTGCTGATGTTATTCCGGCAAATCAACCTATTACATTAAATTGGACTCAAAATTTACCATCACAAGAAGGTGGTTTAGATGATCAGCGATATAATTCTTCTTTGCATTATTACAATGATAAAAAAGAAGAAGATAATCTTACTAGAGATAAAAAAGAAACATTGGAAACGCCTATACAATGGGTTTCATACAAACAAAAATTCTTTAATACTTCATTAATTGCCACTAAAGGTTTTTTTAAAACTGGCGCTGCCATTTCGGTAGAAACTCCTAAAGAAAATCAAAATATCGTAAAAACATTTAATAGCCAAATTGCCATTCCTTTTAATCATAGCAATGCTTTTAATTTTCCAATGCAGGTTTATATGGGGCCCAACAAGTATGATTATTTGAAAAAATTAAATGTTGGATTGGATGAAATTATTCCATTGGGATGGAGTATTTTAGGGCTTATCAATAAATATTTTATTGGACCAATTTATAAATTTTTAGAAAGTTTTATTTCTAATTATGGTATCATTATACTCATTTTATCTTTAGTTATAAAGTTAATTACCTTTCCTTTCACTTACAAATCGACTGTTTCCATGGCGAAGATGCGGGTATTGAAACCGGAAATAGATGAATTGAAAAAGAAATACCCCAATCAAACGGAGTTTGGACAAAAACAAATGGAATTATATTCTCAAACGGGTGTAAGTCCATTTGGAGGATGCTTACCAATGTTGTTGCAAATGCCAATTTTAATTGCCATGTATCGTTTTATTCCATCGAGTATAGAACTGCGACAACAGCCATTTTTATGGGCAAAAGACCTTTCCAGTTTTGATTCCATAATCACTTGGAGCCATAATATTCCTATTGTAAGTTCTTTATTTGGCAATCACATTAGTTTATTTACTATATTAATGGCGATATCGTCTATTGCTGTTACGAAAATAACCAGCCAATCACAACCTACAAGTGGGGGCAATGATATGATGGCGCAACAAATGAAAATTATGCAATATGTGATGCCCGTTATGTTGATGTTTATGTTCAACAAACAACCGGCAGCATTGACGTATTACTATTTATTGTTTAACGTTTTGACGATTGCACAAAACTGGTTTATTCAAAAATTCTTTATTGATGAAGCACAAATTCATTTGCAAATTCAAGAGAATAAAAAGAAACCCGCTAAGCAAAATTCTTTCCAACAAAAGATGCAGGAAATTATGAAGCAGCAACAGGAAATGAAAAAAAAGAATCCGTAAATAAATAATCAAGCCACCATCAAAAAAATGGTGGCTTTTTATTTTACAATTTCATATTATTCTTTTATATTAGTATGTGCCTTATAAGTTACAGCATATACCCTTACTAAAAATCCTAATTCCTATCGTTGCAGGTATTTTAGCTTTTGATGTATTTTCTATTTCATTTACTTATTTAACTATAAGTATTTTGTTGCTTTTTGGAGTTTTATTAATCAGTCATTTTACAACACATCATTCGTTTTCTAAAAAAATAAATATCGTAATCACATTTTTGTTTTTGTTTGTATTAGGCGCATGGATGATTCGTTCTGCCAAAATAGAAAATCAATCCAATCATTTTAGCAGATACAAAGCAGATTTTGCAAAAGGTATTATTGCAGCCCCATTAGAAGAAAAAGAAAACACCTATAAAACTGTTTTACAAATAGAACAGGTTATAGACAGTTTGGGAAATGCACAGTCATCCAGCGGAAAATTATTAGTCTATTTTAAGAAAGACAGTTGTTTGCAAACAGTAGAAATTGGGGATGAAATTTTGTTCCAACTAAAAGCAAAAACAGTAGATGCACCCAGCAATTTGGGGCAATTTGATTATGCCAATTATTTAAAACATAAATCCATTTATCAGCAAGCATATATTCCCAACGGAAGTTGGATTTTATTGAGCAAACACAAACGTTATGCAGTAGATCGTATCAGTAATAATATCGGAATGTATGTTCAATCTATTTTAAAAAAATATATTCCAGGCAAAGAGAATTTCACTTTAGCTGATGGTATTTTATTAGGTCATCGTGCAGATATTGATATGGAACTTTACAATGCATTTGCTTATACCGGCATTTTGCATATTCTTTCTGTTTCAGGATTGCATGTTGGTATAATCTATGGAATGCTTTTATTTTTTTTAAGTTTCATTCCCGATAGAAATAGGAAAATAAAAATATCAAAGTTTATTTTCATTTTTTGTTTTATTTGGATATTTACTTTTGTTACAGGATTTTCCTCTGCATGTGTGCGGGCTGCTATTTTATTTTCACTTCTAAATTTTGGAAGACTGAGCAAAGAAAATGTCAACAACTTAAATTTATTAGCAGGTGCTGCATTGATACAATTATTAATGAATCCGAATAATTTATTTGACATTGGATTTCAGCTTTCCTATTTAGCCATGTTGGGTCTTTTTATTTTTACGAACCCTATCTATTCTTTATTTTATTCACGTTTTAAAATTATAGATTGGACGTGGAAATTATGGTCGGCAAGTATTGCAGCGCAGCTTTTTACGGTTCCATTGAGTATCTATTATTTCGGAAATTTTCCAACTTATTTTTTATTGGCAAATATCTTTGCCATTCCACTTTCTTCCGTTATTCTTTGGTGGAGTATGGCACTTATTCCGTTAAGTTTTGTTCCCGTTGTAGCGCATTGGGTAGGATATTTAGATGCGTTATCTGTAAAAATATTTATTCAGTTCACTTATTTTTTTGCACACTTGCCATTAGGGAAATTATTCAATTTGTATGTTACGCCTTTACAATTAATCGTTTTATTATTTTCAATTTTATTACTAGCATTTTTTGTCATTCAGCGAAAGGCAGTTTATATATTTTTCTGTATGAGCTTATGGTTATCCACCATTTTATTTTCGTACGCATACAATATTCAACAATGGAGAAAAAATGAAATAATTTTATACTCTGTACCAAAGAATTTTGTTATTGGAATTCAACAAAAGGGCTATCAACTTTTATTATCCAAAGACAGCATCCAAACAAAATCATTTAATTTTTGCATTCAAAATTCGCATCGTATTAAGCGAATTAAAACGTATGAAAATAAATTACTAAAAGATAGCAAGACACCAACCAACTTCTATTTCCAAAATAATTTGGCAGTCATTTATAACAAGCGTTTTTATTTTTTAACTCATACAAATACTCGCAAAACATTTGCAATTCCATTGGATATTGATTATTTGGTGTTGAGTGATAATTGCTATTTAAACATAGAGCAAATAAAATCAAATTATAAATTCCAAAAAATTATTGTATCAAGTGACAATGATAATTATCATCAGAAAATCTATCGAAAAATACTTCAAGAAAGCAAAATGCCTTTCCATGATTTGAATGAAAAGGCATTTATAATAAGTTTGTAAAAGTTGTAATTAAACTACACCTTGAGCAATCATGGCATCTGCTACTTTTACGAAGCCAGCAATATTTGCTCCTTTTTTATAGTCGATGTGTCCATCTGCTTCTTTTCCGTATTTTACGCAAGAGTGGTGAATACCTTGCATAATACCTTTCAATCTAAGGTTTACTTTTTCTCTTGGCCAATGGTATCTCAATGAGTTTTGAGACATTTCTAAACCACTCACTGCAACGCCTCCGGCGTTGGCTGCTTTTCCGGGCGCATATAATGTTTTATGATGATGGAATACTTCAATTGCTTCGGGAGTGCTGGGCATATTCGCTCCTTCTGCCACTAAAAAACAGCCATTGTTTACCAATTTTAAAGCATCTTCTCCATCCAATTCATTTTGAGTAGCGCATGGCATAGCAATATCACATGGAACGCCCCAAGGTTTTTCACCTTCTACATACTCACAGCCATATTTTTCGGCATATTCTTTTATTCTACCTCTTTTTACATTTTTCAATTGTTGGATATATTCTAATTTTTGCAAATCAATTCCTTTTGAATCAAAAATATATCCTTCGGAGTCTGATAGTGTTAAAACCGTAGCCCCCATTTCTATACATTTTTCAACAGCAAATTGCGCTACGTTTCCAGAGCCTGAAATCACTACTTTTTTTCCGGCTAAAGAATCTCCTCTTAATTGTAGCATTTCTTCTACAAAATAAACTGCGCCGTATCCTGTAGCTTCGGGTCTGATAAGGCTTCCGCCGTACTCAAAACCTTTTCCGGTTAATACGCCGGTAAATTCATTTTTTAGCCTTTTATACTGACCAAACATATATCCAATTTCTCTTGCACCCACGCCGATATCTCCGGCGGGAACGTCTGTATTGGGACCAATATATTTAGATAATTCCGTCATAAAACTTTGACAAAATTTCATTACTTCTGCATCGCTTTTTCCTTTTGGGTCAAAATCACTACCACCTTTTGCACCGCCCATTGGAAGCCCCGTAAGGCTATTTTTTAATACTTGCTCAAACGCTAAAAATTTTAAGATGCTTAAATTCACAGAGGGATGAAAACGCAACCCACCTTTGTAAGGCCCGATTACACTGCTCATTTGCACCCGATAGCCTCTATTAAACTCTACCATGCCTTGGTCATTAATCCATGGAACACGAAAAATAATAGTGCGTTCTGGCTCCGTCATATACTCTAAAACTCTATGTTTTTTGTAGATAGGATTTTTTTCTATAAATGGAAGTAAATTTTCAGTTACCTCCCAAACTGCTTGTAAAAATTCTGGTTCATTTTGATGTCGAATCGAAAGACGTTCTACAAAATCATTATCAGTCAAATTCATTGATATTTAAAATTGAGGATGAAAAATAATTTAAAAATATGAATATACGATAATCAAAAAAAATAAACTCAATGAATTGAATATTTACAGTTTTACTAAAGCAGACGTAAAGTAACCTTAAAATACCATCTGTATTTATTGCTTTATTACATTAAATAAGAATAATCCAATAAAATTTAGATAATTTGGAAGTAATAATTCTATTTATGACTGATAGGCAATTTTCTCAAAGAAATCTTTCTTTTTTCTTCTTGAAATTTCCACCAATGAATTATCTAACATTTTTGCCGAATAACTGCCGTTTTCGTTTTCTATTGTTTTTATTTTGGTGAGGTTAATCATAAAAGAACGATGAATGCGCATAAAATTGAGTGATTCCAGCATTTCTTCAAAAACAGAAAGTGTTTTAGAGGCGATTATTTTTTTATTGGATTCTAAATAAATAATCGTGTAATTACTTTCTGATTCTAATTTCAGAATATCGCCCACTTTTAAAAAAATAGCCCCTTCATTGGTATTAATCATAATTTTATTTTCTTGTAGATTTTGTTGTTTTAGTTTATCTACATACGTCGTAAGTTCTTCTAATTTTAAAAGAGTTGTATAAACTTCAAGGCGTTTTAATACTTTTTGAAGGGCATTATTTAATTCATTTATTTTTACAGGTTTTAAAATATAATCTGCTGCATTTTTCTTGATGGCTTCGATGGCATATTTATCATGTGAGGTAACAAAAATGGTTTCAAATCCTCCATGCTCTTCATAATCCAAAAGGAGTTCTGTTCCTTTGCCATCTGGCAGTTCTACATCCAAAAAAATCAGTTGCGGATTATGCGCTTCAATTGCCTCTTTAGCTTGGCGTAGTGTGGCACAAGTAGCTAATAAATTTGTTTTTACATCTGTTTTTGGCAGCATATCTACCAGCATATCCCTAAAAATAGGATCATCTTCTATTACAATGGTAGAAATCATAGTTCGTTATTGCGTAAAATAAATGTAATGATTACTTTTCATATTACAAAGAAATCTTTCTATAGGTGTTTTAAAATGGAGGAAGCGTATTGATATTTACGGATAGCTGGTGAGTACATTTTTAGCATTATTTTATGCTTACATATATTAAATATAACTATAATAAAAACAGGAATAACGTTCATAATATGCTCTAATTATATTTCCATTTACAAGGGAATGATACCGTATCCAACCTATTACTTTTCCATATCTGGAGCATCAAGAATAATTAGAGATTTCTAATTATTTGTATCTATAATTTTGTACGGTTTCTATAAAATATTTAGCTTTCTCAAAACTCACATCTGGATAAACGCCGTGTCCTAAATTGCATATATAGCGTTGACTTCCGAATGTTTGCAACATTTTTTCGGTTTCCTTTTTTATCGTTGCTTTGTCGGCATACAATACACAAGGATCTAAATTTCCTTGCAACGTTTTATTGGAAGCTTCACGCCTGGCTTTTTCGGGATCAATAGTCCAATCTAAACCAATAACGGAACAGTTCGTATTATTAAATTCGTTAAGGATATAATGCGCATCTTTTGCAAATAAAACAACCGGTACTTCTGTGATAGCTTGCGAGATTCTATTCATGTAAGGCAACGCAAATTCTGTATATTGTGCCTTACTTAAAACACCTGCCCAACTATCAAATACTTGAACAATGTCTGCGCCATTTTTGATTTGTTCTTTTAAATATGCAATGGTGGAAGTGGTGATTTTATCTAATAATTGATGGGATAAAACTGGATTTACATAAAGCATTTTTTTTGCTTCTGAAAAAGTTTTACTGCCTTTTCCTTCTATCATATATGAAAAAATGGTCCAAGGAGCGCCGGCAAAACCAATGAGTGGAACGCGGTTGTTCAAAGCAGATTTTGTTATACGGATAGACTCAAAAACGTATTGCAAATTTGGTACTACTTCTGTTGTTAATGCTGCAACATCCGATTCATTTTTAATTGTTTTTGGGAAAAAGGGGCCTTTACTTTCTATCATTTCATAGTTTAATCCCATTGCTTCTGGAATGACTAAAATATCTGAAAAAATAATAGCGGCATCAACGCCTAAAATATCTACGGGTTGTAAGGTTACTTCACAAATTAATTCAGGATTTTTCACTAATTCTTTAAATCCATTGACACTGCTGCGAACAGCTCTATATTCTGGCAATATGCGCCCTGCCTGACGCATCATCCAAACGGGTGTTCTTTCTGTATTTTCTCCTCTTGCAGCTCTTAAAAGCAAATCATTTGTTAACATAATGGGCAAAAATACGGATTTATTAGATTTATTTTGTTGTAGATTTGTGAAGTAGTTATTCGTTAATGGTTATATATTACTAACAATACTTATTTATAGCTTTAGACCAATAATTTCATATTCAATAACTTTTAATAATCATGGCAGAAGCAGTTGAAATAAATAATCCGATAGTTACTAAAATAATGCCTCGTGTAGTGGACATTAAGAAAGGCAAAATTATGCACAATAATCATGTGGTGCTGGATAATGTCAATTTTGAAGTAAGAAAAGGTGATTTTATTTATTTAATTGGAAGAACCGGCAGTGGCAAAAGTAGCTTATTAAAAACGCTTTACGGAGACTTGGAATTCACTTCAGGGGAAGCAGATGTTTGCGGATATAATTTGAAAACATTAAAAAAAGCGGATGTTCCGTATTTACGTAGAAGATTGGGAATTATTTTTCAGGATTTTCAATTATTATCCGACAGAAATATTTTTGATAATTTAGATTTTGTATTGAGAGCTATTGGCTGGACGGATAAAAATAAAATAAAAAAAACGATAGAAGAATCGTTAGAAATGGTGAAACTTACCGATAAGATGCGGAAATTGCCAAGCCAATTATCTGGAGGGGAACAACAAAGGGTTGTTATTGCTCGTGCTTTATTAAATCAGCCAGAATTAATATTGGCAGATGAACCAACAGGAAATTTAGACCCTGAAACTACGGATGAAATAATGAGTTTGTTTTATTCCATTTTTCAATCTATACAAACGCCGATTATTATTGCCACTCATAATTATCAATTAATAGAAAACTATCCGGGCATTATATACATGTGTGCTTATGAATCTATGAGCAGAGATGACAGCCATTTCAAAAAGTAATTTTTTTCACGCAAAGGGCGCAAAGGGGCAACGTTTTATTTCTGCAAGAAATGTTTTCGTATATTCTATAGCTTCTATGTGATTTATTTTTTTTCACGCAAAGGGCGCAAAGGGGCAACGTTTTACTGTAGAAATGTTTTCGTATATTCTATAACATTCTTTAGGTTCTAAGATTCCTTATATGATTATTTTTTCTCTTGGCTTCCTAATAATCTTACTATTACTTCTGTTCCTTGAATTTGGCTAAGAATTACTTTTGTCAATACCATCATGGGTACAGATAAAAACATACCATAAACTCCCCATAAATATCCCCAAAACAATAAACCCATGATGACTACAATAGTATTTAAAGACGTTCTGTTTCCCATAAAAATAGGTTCTATTACAGATGCTAAAATAAAATGAAATGCATAAGCACAAACAATAAGCAGAAATGCGTTAAAGGGAGAATAAAACTGAATTAATGCCATCACAAATACTGGAATTAATCCAAATATCGCTCCAAAAACTGGAAGAAAATTTAATACAAACCCAATAAATCCCCAAAAAAATGCAAACTGTAATCCAAATAAATAACAAATAACAGCTACGCCTACACCGTAAATAACACTTACAATAAATTTTACTTTCATATAGGAAACAATGGAATTTTTTACATCTTCAAATGCTTGAATATATTTTTTACTTTTATTTTCGCCACCTAAATAGCTCAAATAATTTTCATATCTCATAACGCCAGAAAGTATAATAACCAATAAAACAGCGGTCAATAAAAACTCTTCAAACAAAGAGCCTAAAACGCCAAATATAGAACCCGAATTATGAATAATAAACTCTGACGACAATCCAGAATTTATAGAGTTCATCATTCCTTCTAAATCTAATTCTTTTCCAGTAAGATTACTATAAAATTGCAATAAGCCACTTAATTTCATTTTCACTTGCGAATAAATATATTCTTTCTCGCTAAAAATTTGTGAACCTGTTTTGTAGATAACAGCTCCTACAAAAAACCCGATTACTATCAATCCTATCCATATAATACTAACGCCTAACCACAATGGAACTTTTCGTTTTTCAAACCATACTAATAAAGGTTGTAATAACAATGCAATAAACATTGCCAGCATGAGTGGTATTAATAAATCTTGCAAAAGATATAACAATCCCAATAAAGCTATGGCAGCAAAGAAAATCAGAATCATTCTTATCGTGGCGAGTTCATTATTCATGTTTAATTTTTGATGTAATATTAATTATTAATAATCACAACCATCTTTTTCTTTTGAAATATACAACAAAAGCAATTGTAACCAATATACTAATAATTATTACTATAGTAAAAGCGTGTGCATGATGCTGAAATGGTAAATCCACGTTCATTCCATACACTCCAGCGACTAAAGTAGGCAACATGAGTGCAATGGTAACTGCCGTAAGTCGGTTTACCACATGCCCTAAATTATTAGAAATAATAGATGCAAATGCCACCATCATATTTCCCAAAATATTAGAATATACATTCGCCATTTCCACTGCTTGCGAATTATCTATAATAACATCTTGTAATAAATCTTTTGTTTTTTCATCCTCTCCCAATTCTAAAAAATCGTTGCGTTGTATTTTCATTAATACCATTTCGTTTGCCCTCAAGTCATTTGCAAAATAGACCAATGCTTTTTGAATATGTAACAATTCATTTAATTCTTGATTTCTACTGGAATATGTCAACTCCTTTTCTATTTGAGAAATTCGTTTATTTATTTCTCTTAAATAATGTAAGAAATAATAGACATTCCTTTCAAAAATACGAATCACAAACAATGCTTTATTTTGTAATTGTACATTCTTCAATACATTTTTTTCAAACCATTCGATAGTAGGATTATTCACAGAACTTACCGTCATAAATATATCTGGTACTAAAATAATACCGACCGGAACGGTAATATACGTTGCTTCATCTTCCACATCAAATCCATCGTTTACCACGGGGGTATTTATTACAATTAACTTGGCATCGTCTTGGCTTTCAAATCTCGAACGCTCAAACTGGTCAATACAATCAGTGATATAAGAAAATGGTGCTTGTGTTTTTTTAGACAACAATTCTAATTCTTCCATATTAAAAGGTGGAATTATATTAATCCAACAGTCTTTTTCTGGCTCTTGAATTAATATTAATTCGTTGCCTGATTTTCTGTATATTTTTACCATTTATCTATCTATTGATATTCATTATTTATTAAATATCTATTTTGCCGGTAAACACTAATTTTGCCGGGCCTTCTAACCAAATATCTGTATATATGCCGTCTTTATTTTGAAAAGATACCGATAATTCTCCACCGGGAGTTTGTATTTCTATTTTTCCTTTTTCTAAATTATGTTGATGAGCAAAACACAAAGCAACGGCTACAGTGCCTGTTCCGCAAGAAAGCGTTTCATCTTCAACGCCTCTTTCATACGTGCGCATTTTCACTTTTCCAGTATTTGTTTCTACAAAATTGACATTGATGCCTTCTTTTGCAAAAATATCATTATACCTAATTTTATGCGCTTCTGAAACAACATTTATTTTATCTATTTCTGAACGGAAACTTACATAATGCGGTGAGCCTGTAAACAAAATATAATTTCCATCTGCTGCATCTGCATCTTTTTTTATTGCAGAAACCTCTATCATATTTAATCGCACTATATCATTATTTATTTCATAATGATGTTCGCCATCTACTGCAATAAATTTTCCTTTATTATTCCCAATTCCCAAATGATGTGCAAAAGCACTAATGCATCTTCCGCCATTACCACACATTGTGCCTTCTCTCCCATCAGAATTATAATACACCATTTCAAAATCATATCCTGTTTCTTCTTCCAACAACATTAATCCATCTGCGCCGATTCCAAATTTCCTGTCGCACAAACGACGAACTAATTCATCGTCATTTTTTGGAAAAAGCATTTTGCGGTTATTGATGATTATAAAATCATTTCCCGTTCCTTGATATTTAAAAAAGTCTAATTGCATATATCAAAAATAGTACATTCATTTAATATAATTATGAGAATAGATAGTTAACTTTTTTTAACCCATTTCAAAAATACATTTCACCATAAATTTGTTGTTGATAATATCGTCTAATAAATAAAAAATTATGAAGAAAATAATTGGATACTTTATCATCGGAATTATTAGTGCCTTATCGGCAGTTGTATTTACGACTTATTTTAATCGTGAGCACACCACTATTATTAATGAAAATAATACGCCCGTAAAATTAGCAAGTTATAATGGTAATTTTTCAAATGATGCTTTTGTTCAAGCTGCTCAAATGAGTACGCCAGCGGTGGTGCACATCAATACCATTATAAAAGCAAAGAAAATGGACAAACGACAAATGCAACAAATGAATCCATTTTATTATTTCTTTGGAGATCCTAATGGAAATTCTCCTTTTGATGCACCCAATCAAGGCAATCAAGAGGCTTCTGGCTCAGGTGTTATTATCAGCAATGATGGTTATATTGTTACAAATAATCACGTAGTAGAAGGTGCGGATGAAATAAAAGTAAGTCTAAATGACAATCGCGAATATAAAGCAAAACTTATAGGAACAGACCCAAGCACGGATTTGGCGGTGGTGAAAATTGATAGTAAAGATTTACAATATCTTGCATTTGGAAATTCTGATAATGTGCAAGTAGGTCAGTGGGTGTTGGCGGTTGGAAATCCATTTAATTTAGCCTCTACCGTTACAGCAGGTATCGTTTCGGCTAAAACTAGAAACATCAATATACTTCGTGAAAAGGCCGGAAACTTAGCGATTGAATCTTTCATTCAAACGGATGCTGCCGTAAATCCAGGTAATAGTGGTGGTGCTTTAGTGGATTTAAACGGAAGCCTTATCGGTATCAATTCCGCCATTGCAACGCCTACTGGTTCTTATGCCGGATATTCGTTTGCCATTCCATCTAATCTTGCCAACAAAGTGGTGAAAGACATTATAGATTTTGGAATAGTACAACGAGGATTTTTAGGGGTTAATATTAGAGAAATTGACGATGATATTGCAAAAGATTTAAAATTAGATAAAATACAAGGTGCTTATATTGCTGAAGTAAACAAAGGAAGTGCTGCAGAAGAAGCGGGCATAAAACGAGAAGATGTTATTCTAAAAGTCGGGAGTAATGATATAAAAAACTCGGCAGATTTGCAAGAACACGTTGCACGCTATCGTCCGGGAGATAAAGTGAAAATTACTATATTCAGAAATGGAAAAACTTTAGAAAAAGAAGTCATCCTTCGTTCTCAAGAAAATAAAACAAGTTTGCTCTCAAAAAATGATGCTCCTAAAACTGGAAATATATTAGAAAATTTAGGAATTTCGGTGAGTGAAATTAGCAACTTAGAAGCAAAAAAATTAGGCATTAGCGGTGGATTGCGCGTAACAAAAATTAGCGATGGAATTATCAAACAAAATACAAATATGCAAGAAGGATTTATTATTACTGGCGTCAACAATAAACCTCTTACTAAAAAAGGAGATTTAGAAGATGTAATTAATGACAATAAAGGAAACGGAATTTTGATGCAAGGAAAATATCCAGATCAAAATGGCGTTAAATATTATGCTTTTGGTTATTAAGCATAAGTAATGTTGGTTTCATTTTTCTTGGTCGGACTTCGGTCCGGCTTTTTTTATTTATTTTTCAATATAGCAAAACAAAAACAGGGTTATAATTGTGCAATAAAATCCTTACAGGCTTTGCCGGGATGGTCCGTTTTCATAAAATTTTCGCCTATTAAAAATCCTTGAAATCCATTTTGCTTAAAATGTTTTAATGTAGAAATATTGGAAATGCCGCTTTCTGCAATTTTCACAAAATCATTGCCTAATTTATTTGCCATGCGAATAGACTGTTCAATATCTACTTCAAATGTTTTTAAATTCCTATTATTTACACCCACCATATCTACTTTATGATAAACGTGGTTTAATTCATTTTCTCCGTGCAATTCTAACAATACTTCTAAATGCAGGCTTTTTGCTAAATCGGTAAACGATTTTACTTGCTGTGGTGTCAAAATAGAAGCTATCAACAAAATAACATCCGCACCCCAATTTTTAGCTTCAATAAATTGATATTCATCTATCATAAAATCTTTGCGCAGCAAAGGCAAAGACACTTCTTTTCTAACATTTTGTAAATCCTCTTTACTGCCACCAAAAAAATCGGTATCTGTCAAAACCGAACTACCCGAAACGCCCGCCTGCTCGTAATCTTTTACTACTTCCACTGCGTATGCCTTATCATTGATTATTCCTTTGGAAGGAGATTTTCTTTTAAACTCTGCAATAATTCCGGTACTATTTTCTTTTAAAATATTTTGAGATAAAGAAACAGTCGAACGATTAAAAAAATTACATTGTTCTAATTGCTGAATACTAATATTTTCTTTGGCTTGTGCAATTTCAATTTTCTTTCTTGCAACGATGGTATCAAGGATATTCATATTTTTATTGAATGTTTTGTAATGCGTTTAAACAAGCTAAAGCCTTGCCACTGTACAGGCTGTCTTTTACTTTTTCTATAGCTTCTGGATAAGGTATTTTATCGTATAATGAAATTGCCAATGCTGCATTTGCCAGCACTACATTATTTTGTGCTTCTGTTCCTTTTCCTTTTAATATATTCAATAAAATTTTTGCATTGGCTTCTACAGAATCTCCTCCAATAATATCCTTTGGTTCTATTTGTTTAAATCCAAAACTCTTGGGTTCATGCAACTGTATATTTTTTCGTGCATAAAATTTAGTATCTCCTGTTAATGATATTTCATCATATCCATCTACTGCATGTACTACCATGAAATTCACGTCTGTTGTTTTAAGTACTTCTCTATACAATTTTCCCACAAACTCACTGTGCACTCCAATAATTACTGTTTTAGGCTGTGAAGAATTTACAATGGGGCCTAATAAATTAAAAATAGTTTTTACTTGTAAATCTTTGCGAACATGCGCTACGTTTTTTACTGCCGGATGAAACAAGGGAGCATGTAAAAAAGAGATATTACTTTCATGCAATTGGTCTTCTACTTTTTTCACAGTATTGGCAAATGGAATTTTTAAATACTCAAACATGTTAGAAGCACCGGAAACGGAGGTAAATCCATAATTGCCGCTCTTGGTTACTTTTGCACCTGCGCCTGCACAAATAAAACTTGCCGTAGTAGAAATATTAAATGTATTTTTTCCATCACCACCCGTCCCTACTATATCTAAGGTATTTTTATATTTTAATTTTATAGGAATCGCCAACTCCAACATTGCATTTCTAAAACCAATTAATTCTATGGTGGTGGGCGTTCGCATATTATACACAGATAAAAAAGCAGCTACTTGTACATCGTTTTGATTGCCCATTGCAATATCTTTCAAAGCAATATATGCTTGCTCTTCTGACAAAGGTTTTCCCGAAAATAAATATTGCAATAATGCTTTCATTTTATCTATAATTATACTAAATCAAAGGATTTTAAAATACTGGAAGATTTAACATTTGAGCAACCAATTTTCAATCAATTTAATTCCCACTGGTGTCATTACACTTTCTGGATGAAACTGCACACCACGAACATTATAGGTTTCGTGCTTGATGGCTTGCACTATTCCATCATCGTCTATGGCGGTAACAAGTAAAGGCTGTTTTATATTTTTTATAGCCCAAGAATGATAGCGACCACTCATAAATTCTTTTTCTACTCCATCAAACAAAATATCGTCTGCTATCACTTTGGTATTTTTTGTTTTTCCATGAATAACTTGACCAACATTATATAACTCGGCACCAAATACTTGACCGATGGCTTGATGTCCTAAGCATACACCCAAAATAGATTTTGTCGGTGCATATTGCTTTATCAAATCTATTAAAATACCAGCTTCTTCGGGTATTCCTGGCCCGGGTGACAAAAGAATTTTGTGGTATTGATTTACATCTTCCAATGAAATTTTATCATTGCGAAATACATCGCAAGAAATATTAAAAGACTCGATATAATGCACTAAATTATACGTGAAAGAATCGTAATTATCCAACACTAAAACGTTGTTATTCTTATTTTCTGTTGTATTGCTTTTATCCATTTATTTATCCAGTAATTGAAAATCAAAAATAGCATTTTATACTGCTATTCTTACAAATCTACCAATTAAAGCTAATTTAATTGTAATTCAATGCATTACATTTATTCAATTACAATATTAAAATAATATTAGAAACATTTTCAACTATTTATTCTGCTAAAGCTTCCGAAATATTATCTAAAATACGGGAAACCGCTGGACAAATACGAGCGTTGTGTACCGTTAGCGGTAATAATTGTTGCATTTTCTTTCTATTCGTGTGAGGATAATCTTTACAAGCAAATGGGTGTACTTCATAAATCGTACATTTATTATCTGCTCCTAAAAAAGTGCAAGGAGTGCGATTTAAAACAGTATCTCCATCAGCATCTTTGGTAACGTGTTTTGTTACAAACTCTTTCGGAGAGATACGGAGATGTTTGGAAATTCTATTTACATCCTCATTATCCACCAAAGCAGGAGTAGTTTTGCAGCAATTGGCGCATTGTAAGCAATCTATTTCTTCAAAAACAAGTTCATGTTGTGTGTGAAAAAGTTCATCCACATCATACGGTTTTAGTTTTTTCAATTGCTGTATTAATTTTTGATGCACTTTATTTTGTTGGAGTGCTCTTGGTTTTAATTCGGCAATTTCTTGTTCTAATTCCATACAACTAAACTATCGGAATTTTACTTTATAATTTTCTTTTTCTAATAGTTCTTTTATTTTTTGTTTAAAATCACCTTGAATTACAATTTCATTCTCTTTGGCAGAACCACCAACACCACATTTGGTTTTAAGCATTTTTGCTAAATGTTCTAAATCGTTTGTTTTTCCCACAAAGCCTTCAATCAAGGTTACTGTTTTTCCTTTGCGTTGTTTTTTATCAATGGAAACTATCAGTAGTTGCTTATCATTTGGCAATGTTTCAATTTCTTCTTCTTCCGATTCAAATTTAAAATCAGGATTGGTGGAATATACGGTAACGTTGCCTAATTTTTTTTTCCAATCTTCGTTCATGAGAGAATATTATTGGTTATTTGTTATTGGTTAATTGTTATTATGGGAGATGAAGCAAACGATGAATCTTTACAGTTTGTCTTTGATTGAATATATTGCTTCATACCTTGCGATGATAGTATTTGTTATCATTCATTGCTCATAATTAAATATCAAAATCTTTATCTACCAAAAAGTTCAATGCTTGTTTTTTACAGAGAACTTCTATATAATTTGTTTTTCCTTTATAATCACCATCCATTTGGATGCTCTCAATTGTATTAGCTCTTATTTTTAGTATTTTATTTACTTGATGTGTTTCTAATATTTCTTGACTGGCTATATCTCCAAAAAAAGCTTCATACACTAAGGAGGGTACTTTAGTTCGGTCAAAATTTTTTATAATGGTGATTTCAAATTTGCCATCATTTAGAATACTATTTTTAGTAAATTCTATATTGTATCCTACTTGTCCTGTGCTGGTAACCAGTACTGCAAATGCTTCTGTTTCTATGGTTCTCTCCTCATCAATTTCAATAGTAAAATGAGGAAGTTTATAGGTAAACACGGTGGACAACACACCCGTTAAATAGGCACTCACTCCTCTAAAAGGTATTTTATCAAATTGCTCTATCACTTTTGCATCATATCCTATTCCTGCTGTCATAAAAAAAGGCTGTCCGTTCAAAACTAAAGCATCAATTTTAAACGGTTTCCCTGTATTAATTAATTGAATAGACTGAGCTACATTAATTGGAATTTTCAATTTGCGTGCATTGGCATTCCCCGAACCCGTTGGGATACTTGCCATAATAATAGGTTTATCCAATAACACTTGTCCTACTTCATTTTGTGTACCATCTCCACCGGCAACAGCAATAATATCTATTTTCTCTATCAAGGATTGTTGCGCAATTTTGATAGCATGACCGGCGTATTTTGTTACAAAAATATCGTAATCAAATTTCGATAAATCCAAATGCTGCTTTACTAATCTTTCGGAGAATTTTGCTCCAAATGCGCCGCCTGATTTCGGGTTAACAATAAAACGTACTTTCTTCTTCAAAGCAATTATTTTTCAATTGAATAAATTATCCTATCTCTGCCTTTAAACTTAAATCTAAACTTCTGACGGAATGGGTGATTGCGCCGACAGAAATAAAGTCCACTCCTGCTTCCGCATACGGTCGTATCGTTTCTAAAGTAATACCTCCGCTGGCTTCCGTTTCGTATTTTCCATTAATCAAATCGACTGCTTCTTTAACTTTTTCGGGAGTGAAATTATCCAGCATAATTCTATGTATGCCACCACATTTCAAAACCTCTCTCACATTTTCTATATTTCGAGTTTCCACTTCAATACGCAAATCCAAATTATTTACTTTCAGATATTCCAAAACCTTTTGTACCGCTTTCGTAATACCGCCACAAAAATCAATATGATTATCTTTCAACATAATCATATCGTATAAACCAAAACGATGATTATATCCGCCGCCAACTGTCACGGCATATTTCTCCAAAAAACGCAAATTAGGAGTTGTCTTTCTAGTGTCAATTACTTTTGTATGCGTACCCGAAATAGCCTGCACATATTCGTTGGTTTTAGTAGCAATACCACTCATGCGCTGCATACAATTTAGTACCAAACGCTCGGCAGTTAAAATAGAAATAGCACTACCAAACACATGAAAGGCAATATCACCGTATTGAATTGCACTGCCTTCAGTAATATGTATTTCCATTCTAAGATTGCTATCTACTTTTTGGAAAATAGCTTTTGCTATCTCCAAACCGCACAAAATGCCGGAGTCTTTCACTAATAAACGAGCTTTCCCCTGAGTATTTTTATCGATAGAAGCTAAAGAAGAATGGTCTCCTTCACGAACATCTTCGTGCAAAGCATTTGTAATAAATAAATCGAGTTCTTCCTGATTAAACATAAAGCAAAAGTAATGATTTACTTAGTATTTAATATTTATTCAATAGGAAATAAAGTAGAAAATAAAATTTAAGAATTTCTCATCGTATTTGGAATAAGACAAGGCTTTGATGAAGAACGCCAAATCGGGCAGGAAATCAAACATTATCTTTTCATTCGCTAATTAGTTCAAAAATTAGTTTTGTAAGCATTTTCACATCGCTGTTTATTGTTCCCTGCATATAACGTTCATAAATGTCCGCATTATCAGGCGGAGTTAGATTGAGTGTCAGTCCTTTTTCTAAAGCAAGCAAACGCATAAATTCTCGTTGTGTTCGTCCATTGCCTTCCCGAAATGGATGTAAAAAATTTACATTATCTAAAATTTCAGCTAACTTTTGTGCCAGTTCCTGTTTATTAGTTTTGCGAATGGTCTTGTATTCTGCAAGAAGATTATCTATTTATTGAAAAGCAATATTAAATCGTTCTCCTCTAAAAAAAGGCTTTCCGTTTTTGCTGATATTTACAGTTCTAACTTTACCTGCCCATTCATATACATCTTGAAACAAATAGTGATGAATGGTAAGCAATGAATTAGAATTTTTAATTTTGATTGGGTTTTCAAATAATTCCTCCACTCTTTTGGATACTTTTAAGCTCTCATAAGCTAACAGTATTTTTTCATCTCCTATGTTTACCAAATTATATAAGACACCATTTTTATCAGTGTATTTGTAATCAGGATCTATATACTGATAGCTATTTTTCATAAATGGCATATAGCTTAGCCAAGAAGTCTTTTTCAGAAACCATATTTGATTTCCAATCTACATACAACTGTATTAATTCTTTTGTTGGTTCAAAGCCTTCAAACATATTTGTTCCAATAGCATTTGCGGTATTTTCCAACGTTTTAAGGTCCGAAAACTGAACGCCCATAAGCGTAAGATTATTGCGGTCTATGTCTATTATTTTGTACATCTCTTATGTAATGGTACATTACAAATATACAACATTCTTTTTTTTAATTAATTTCATTTTTTATAGCACACGATTTTAATTATGGGCTATAAAGCATAGTATAAATGGTTTTAGCATTTGAGAGTTGTTGGTCGTCAAATTTTTATTTTGTATTGTGAAAATAGAAAAGAAATTGCCGATATCCTGGAAGTTCCCGAAGAAAATTTACTGATAGATGATTTGAATATCTTTAATGTATATAATAATACTTACGGCTAAATTGAAAATCTAAGAGAAAAAACAAAGACTTGCTGAAAAAGATAACTGAGCAACTGACTTAATTACAAGAAGAGAATGTACGCCTTGCAAAAATTATAGAGAAGTTGACGGAAAAATAAGTGCAAATGGTAAACCTTGAAGACATGCTATTTGTAAAAGCCTCCCTATTCTTTCTCAAATCTAATTTCCTGAATAAAATTTCCAGTATCTGATTTTTTGATATAGAAATAAGTTCTAAAATTGCCAGCATTGGTTTTAAAACTGCCAATTAAATATTGTGAACCATCAGGAGAATTTCCTTTGTGCACTACCGAGAAATCTCGGGAGGAGAATTTATTCAAGAAATTCTTTATAATAATTTCACCTTGTTCGCGGCTATAATTATCTGCGCTTTCATTGATGGTAATATCTACTCTTTTATCAAAATTTTTAGCCAATACCGAGGCATTTGCTAATTTGATAGCAGACGGAATATTGCTCACTATTTCTTGCCCATAGGTCATGGATGAAAAAAGTAAACATAATATAAACAATCTTATAGGCTTCAAAACCTTCATAAAGTCGTATTTTCGTGTATTCTATTGCACAATCTGTGCCAAACAGAGGCTAAAAATAGTTTTTTTTTAATAAAAATTAACAAAGTGAGTACACAACAAAAAGCAATGTTGATAATTATGGACGGTTGGGGCATTAATCGCAACCCTGCCAGCAGTGCCATAGAAGCCGCCAATACGCCGTTTACCGATAGTTTATACTTGAATTATCCGAATACCGGACTTTTAACACACGGTGAATATGTTGGATTGCCTGAAGACCAAATGGGAAATTCGGAAGTGGGACACATGAATCTTGGGGCGGGCAGAGTCGTATATCAAGATTTAATGCTCATCAATAGAAAAATTCAAACAAGCGAATTAGCAGAAAACACGGTTTTATTAGAAGCATTTAAATATGCAAATGCCAACAACAAAAATATTCATTTCATGGGTTTGGTATCAGATGGTGGTATTCACTCTCATTCCAACCATTTAAAAGCTTTAATAAAATATGCCAAAGACAACGGCGTGCAAAATAGTTTTGTGCATGTTTTTACAGACGGTCGCGATACCGACCCCAAAAGTGGATTACATTTTATAGAAGATTTAGAAAAATATTGTACCGCTACTTCTACCAAAATTGCATCTGTTTGCGGACGTTATTATGCCATGGACAGAGACAAACGCTGGGAGCGCATCAAAGTAGCTTATGATTTATTAACGCAAGGAATTGGGGAAAAATATGCTTCCGCAACTGCAGGCATCCAAGCCTCTTATGAAAAAGATATAACAGATGAATTTATAAAACCTATAGTTATTACAAATACAGATGGTCAGCCACTAACTACAATTCAAAAGGACGATGTAGTTATTTGTTTTAATTTTAGAACAGACAGATGCAGAGAAATTACAACGGTTTTAACACAAAAAGATATGCCGGAACAATCCATGCAAACGATTCCGTTGTATTATGTAACTATGACAATTTATGATGCAACTTTTCAAAACATAAAAACAATTTTTGGGAAAGACAATATCGAAAATTCATTAGGAGAAGTAATATCAAAAAATGGGTTGACACAATTGCGGATTGCAGAAACAGAAAAATATCCGCATGTTTCCTTTTTCTTTTCTGGAGGGCGAGAAGAGAATTTTGAAGGAGAAGAACGTATTATGATTCCTTCGCCAAAAGTTGCCACGTATGATTTGCAACCTGAAATGAGTGCGTGTGAAATACGCAATGCAGTTATAGAATTTATAGAAGAAAAAGCACCACATTTTATTTGTTTAAATTTTGCCAATACAGATATGGTTGGGCATACTGGTGTGTTTAGTGCCGCCGTAAAAGCAGCAGAAACCGTTGACTCTTGCGTGCAAGCAGTTGTGACCAAAGCACTGGAAAATGATTATGCTATTTTCTTAACTGCTGACCATGGAAATGCGGATTATATTGTAAATGCAGATGGTTCGCCCAATACAGCACACACCAAAAATATAGTTCCATTATTTTTTATCAGTAATTTTTACAAAGGAACCATGCAACCTGGCAAACTGGCAGATATTGCGCCTTCTATTCTTAAAGTAATGAATTTGGAAATTCCTAAAGCAATGGACGGAACGCCACTTTTCTAAAAAAACACAGTATGCGATATTTTTTAATTGTATTATTTTTTATGACTGCTTGCACTCAACAAAAAGATTCTTCTGATAAAGTACAAAAAGTTTATTTTGATTTAGCAAGTATCGTGCAAAATGACATTGATATTAATGCACAAACAAAAGCTGGAGAGGAAAAAACTGTATTAATCAATGGTGCTACGGAAACAAAAAAAATAGATACTGTCCATTGGGAAAAAGAATTGGAAACAATTATAAATTGCGATATTAATAAGCCGAGTTGGAAAGGAAAATATTTAATACAAACAACTGAAAATCCCCGTAAAATAAGCTATTTAGCTACTTCTTCAAAAATTCCTGTGCGAAATATGGTTGTATTTTACAAAGCACAAACAGACAGCATTTATTATATAGAAATAGAAAAAAAAATGGGAACATTTATATTTTCTAACGAGCAACATATATTTTATTATCCAAAAAAATCTTTCAAAATTATTGCCAAACAACAAGCTGTTTTTATGAATGATTTTAATTCTGAAATCACCGTAAATTATTTATTGAAATAGAAGTTGGAAATTAAAAGTTAATAGTTAATAGTTAGAAGTTAATAGTTAATAGTTAGAAATTAAAAGTTAGAAATCGTAAATCGTAAATTAAAATGATACAACCAAGAATATTTAAAGGAGCAAGAGATTTTTTACCAGAGCAAATGTTACATCGAGAGCGTATTCTTGAGATTATGCGCAAGACATTTAAAAAATACGGCTATGCACCAGTAGAAACGCCCGCTATTGAGTATTTGGATATTCTCACGGGAAAATATGGCGAAGAAGCCGACCGTTTGATTTATAAATTGAATTATAAAACCGGCACCAAAGATGAAGCTGCTTTACACTATGATTTAACTGTTCCATTCTCACGCATGGTAGCCATGAATAACGATTTGCCCATCCCATTCAAACGCTATCAAATGCAGCCAGTTTGGCGTGCCGACAGACCACAACCACACCAAGGACGATTTCGAGAATTTTATCAATGTGATGTGGACTGTGTAGGTGCTGAATCTATGTTGATAGAAGCTGAATTAATCGCTATTACGTATGAAGTATTATCCGCATTAAACATTCCAAATTTTTTAATAAAAATAAACAGTCGAAAAATTCTAAATGGCATCACCCAATACGTAGGATTAGATGACGCTTTTGTGGGAGATGTGTGTACATCTATTGATAAATTAGATAAAATGCCTTGGAATGAAGTAGCAAAAGAATTAAGTTCAAAAAATATTCCTACAGATTCAATTGAAAAATTACATGCATTATTTAGCAACGAAATGTCTTTGGCTCAATTAAAAATTACATTAAACGATATTGAAATTGCACAAAAAGGCATACAGGAAATCGAAGAAATTTTCAACTATTTAGAGATATTAGAAATAGAAAATAAAAACTATACGTTTGATATTTCTTTAGCTCGCGGATTAGATTATTACACTGGTCCTATTTTTGAAACAAAATTACCCGACTACCCCCACATCGGCTCACTCAATGGTGGCGGGCGTTACAATGGATTAATTGCCTCATTTGGCGGAAAAGACTTACCAGCAGTTGGCACCTCTTTAGGCTTGGATAGAATTTTTACAGCGATGCAACAACTTCAATTATTAGAACCTTTAAAAACATCTACAAAAGTATTAGTGGGAAATTTTGGGGCAAACACATTAGAAGCTTCTTTAAAATTAGTATCAGCATTGCGTAAGCAAAATATCAACACCGAATTTTATCCAGAAGACACCAAACTAAAAAAACAATTTTCTTATTGTGACAAAAAGAACATTCCATTTATGTGCATAATTGGAGAAGAAGAAATAGAGAAACAAGTGGTTACTTTAAAGAATATGCAAAAAAGTGAACAACATCAATTAACCTTACAAGATTTAATTTCCTTTTTACAAAATCATTGAACATTCCATGCTTATTTTTGGTTTAATTGCTGATAACACAAAATGAGTATTACATTTTCTAGAAATACAACATGGTTTAGTGCCATATTAAATATTGCAGGAGTATATCATATATTATGGGGAATTTCTGTCGTATTTTTTCCATGTTTTTGGTTTGATTTAGGCTCGCTTTCTTATCCAAACTACATGCAGTTATGGCAATTTATCGGGTTATATGAAATTGTTTTTGGAATTGGTTTTTTAATGGCGGCTGCAAGTCCATTACGACATTGGCGCATTGTGTTATTAGGATTTATCAGTAAGCTATCTGTAACCATTGGTTTTATATATTTTTATCTAAAAGGCGGAGAACCCACCGCAATTTTTCACATGGTTTTATCCAATCATATTTTTTGGCTAATTCCATTTTTTATTATTTTATATAATGCTTACAGGCATCAATATTTACTGGACAATGAAATCATTCGTTTAAACAATGTTCACGCATCAGAGTTATTAAGTTTTTACGAAACCAACCATGGTGAAAACTTAAAAGACTTATCCGAAAAACAACCAATCTTAATAGTTTTTCTTAGAAATTTTGGATGCTCCTTTTGCAAAGAAACATTATTATATATACAACAACTACGTGCTGACATTGAAAACAAAGGAACGAAACTTGTATTGATTCACATGCAAAACGAAGAAAAAGCAACAGCAGATTTAAAGAAATATAAATTATCAGATATTGACAGAATATCCGACCCAGAATCTATGTTATATAAAGGCTTTAAATTAAAAAGAGGTACGCTCGCTCAGGTATTGGGATGGAAAGTATTGCTACGTGCCGTATATCTTTTTTTTACAAAAGGCATATACCTCTCCAGCCCAGATGGTGCCGACGTATTTCAAATGCCCGGAGTATTTTTAGTACACAATGGAAAAGTAGTAAAAAAATTCATACACCATTCCTCCGCAGATATTCCACCATATTTAGATTTAGCAACCGTATAAATTCATTTATAAAAATTTTGTACTTTTAAACCATGAGTAAAATAGCAATGTTTCCCGGTTCTTTTGATCCCATTACGTTAGGTCATGTAGATATAGTAAAAAGAGCTTTGCCACTTTTTGATGAAATTGTAATAGCAATTGGAGTAAACACACAAAAAAAATATCTTTTCCCTTTGGAGCAAAGAATGGATTGGATTCGTAGGGTATTTAAAAAAGAACCCAAAGTAAGTGTAGAAACTTATACAGGGCTTACTATCAATTATTGTAAACAACGAGGTATAAAATATATCATTCGCGGCATCCGATCATCTGCCGATTTTGAATATGAAAAGACAATAGCACAACTCAACAATATGATGATGCCAGAATTAGATACTTTTTTAATACTATCCTCTCCGGAATTATCTGCTATTTCTTCGACAATAGTTAGGGAAATTATTATTGGAAATGGCGACACTAGTAAATTTTTACCAAAAGAGGTTGTAATTAAATCATAGAATTATACACAATCCAATCAGTTTTTTACAATAAAATAACATATTGTATCATTTTATAACAAGTAAAATAGCACTGGATTTACGGTAAAAACGTATCTTTGCACACGATTTTCAAACCCTGAACGCTCTTTTGAGCAAATCAGGAATTAAAAAACTAAAACATATTTTTATATGGCAACAAGATTAAGACTTCAAAGACATGGTGCAAAAGGTGCTCCATTCTACAAAATTGTAGCGGCAGACAGCCGTGCAAAAAGAGACGGTAAGTATATCGAATTAGTAGGTACTTACAATCCAACCTCTGTTCCTGCAACTATTATTTTAGATGTGGATACAGCAGTAAAATGGTTACAAAATGGTGCTGAACCAACTGCAACTGTGAAAAACATCCTATCTTTCAAAGGTGTTATGTACAAAAAACATTTATTGCGTGGTGTTCAATTAGGCGTGGTAAAAGCAGAAGAGGTAGAAACAAAATTTACTGAATGGGTAGAAAAGAAAGAAGGTAAAATTTCTGACCACAAAGCAAAAGCTGACGCTAAGAAAAAAGCAACATTAGAAGCAGTTGTAAATACACCAGCTAAAGTAAAAGAAGTTCCAGCAGAAGAAACTCCAGCGGTCGAAGAAGCTCCAGCTGTAGAAGCATCTGAAAACACAGAAACTGCAGAATAATTTTTATTATAATTTAAGATATTTTATCCCGACTTTTAGGTCGGGATTTTTTATAGAATATGGAATTGATAAAAATAGGAAAAGTAGGAAAAACACACGGCTTTAAAGGTCATTTAAAAATCTTTATAGACGAATTCTATATGGATGATTTTGAAGAAATACCCGCAATTTTCATTCAAAACCTCCCCTATTTCATTACCCATAAAGACATTAATACAGACAACCAAGCTATTGTTTTACTAGAAGATATTGACACCAAAGAAAAAGCTCAAAAACTACAGGGACAAGATATTTTTACCAACAAAGAAAATCTTACTGAAATTTTAGAGGAAGCTGAATATGATTTTTTGATTGGATTTGAAATGCAAGACAAAGCTATCGGAAAAATAGGAATTATTGAAGATATTCAAGAAATGCCATTTCAAATATTGGCAAAAATAAAACAAGACTCAAAAGAAATTCTTATTCCATTAAACAATCAATTTATTGTAGAAATAAAAGAGAAAAAAAAGCAAATTATCATGAATTTACCAGATGGTTTATTAGATGTTTTTTAAGTTTACATACCAGATTGAGCTGTTAAAAAAAGAAATTCGTAATTCGTAATTAAAAAAATAATTTGATTATGCGCATTGATATCCTGTCTGCCGTTCCCGATTTGATGCAAAGTTTCTTTGCACACTCCATATTACAACGCGCTAAAGACAGAGGTTTATTAGAAATACACCTGCATAATATCCACGATTACTCTTCTAAAAAATTCAAGCAAATAGATGATTACCAATTTGGCGGAGGCGCAGGCATGGTATTATCTATTGAACCTATAATAAAATGCATCGAATCATTACAAAAAGAGAGGAAATATGATGAAATCATTTTTTTAACTCCTGATGGTGAATTATTACAGCAAAAAATGGTAAATATGCTTTCTCTAAAGCAAAATCTAATTTTACTTTGTGGACATTATAAAGGAATTGATGATCGACTTAGAGAGCATGTTATCACTAAAGAAATATCCATTGGAAGTTATGTGCTTTCTGGTGGAGAACTGGCGGCAGCAGTAATAGTAGATGCTATTGGCAGATTAATTCCTGGTGTTTTAAACGATGAAACTTCGGCACTAACTGACTCATTTCAGGATAATTTATTAGCACCACCTGTATATACGCGTCCATCCGATTTTAATGGATGGAAAGTACCAGATGTATTATTATCTGGAAATGATCGATTAATTGAAGAATGGCGATATCAACAATCTTTGGAACGTACTAAAGCACGCCGTCCGGATTTATTGACTGATAATTAAACTAAATATAGAATTTTAGAAAACGATTAAATAACATTGTTTTTCTTAAAAAACTCCGTATCTTTGCACACGCTAAACTTAAAGCAGATGGAAAAGGTAAAAGAATTAACGAAGAAATTGACAGAAACCAAAGATATTCCTGATTTCAAAGCAGGAGATAACATAAACGTTCATTACAAAATCAAAGAAGGTTCAAAAGAACGTATTCAGGTATTCCGTGGTGATGTTATTCAACGTAAAGGAACAGGTGTAACACAAACATTTACAGTTCGTAAAATTTCTAACGGAGTTGGGGTAGAAAGAGTATTCCCTTTATTATCTCCAAATATTGACAAAATTGAAGTTAATAAAATAGGTAAAGTACGAAGAGCAAAAATATTTTACATTAGAGAATTAAAAGGTAAAGCTGCTCGTATTAAAGAATATATTAAGAGTAAAAAATAATCAATTCTGATTTAAAAATAGAAACCGACATTTTATGTCGGTTTTTTTATACCCAAAAGTTTGGAAACAGAACCTACAATTGAAATATCAAAACCAAAATTGTGGAATCTTATTGACTTCCAGCAATTATATCAGAGTGGTCAAATGGTGTAGTATTAGTACAAAAAAACCGAGAAAATATGCTGAATAAATAATTTTATAAATGAAAATAAAAATAGCCTCCAATTGGAGGCTATTTTTATTAAAAAAGATACAGATTACTCCCCGCTTAGATAAATATCTACTCGGCGATTTTTAGCTCTGTCTTCTTCTGATTTTTGACTATCAGTTACTGGTGAATTAGCACCATAAGGCATTAATAATATTCTTTGAGAAATATCTCCTCCATCTAAGTAACGTTTAACCGCATCACAACGTTTTGCAGATAATGCTTGATTGTAACTTACTGATCCTTCTTTAGAAGCATTTCCAGCTAAGTAGATAAAATAGTTTCCTTTCATATCTGTCAACTTAGAACGGAATGCATCTAAGCTTGCTTTAGCTTCATCTGTCAATACAGATTTATCTACTTCAAAATAAACAGAGCCAAATTTCTTATAAACAATATTATCTATGCGTTGAGATACATTTTTAATATCTTCCGTATTAGCATCAGCTGCTGTTTTTGCATCATTAGCTGTTTGCTCTACTTTGTCTATTTTTTCATTCAATGTCTGTCCTAAAGTGTCTGCTTTCTTACTAGCAGCAGCTGCTTTCTTAGTAGCATCATCCGCTTTTTCATTTACCGCAGCTATATCGTCATCTGTACGTTTTTTGTTTTTCTCAAATTCAGATTGATCTACTTTGCGTTTTAAGTGGAACGTCAATAATATTTCATGAGTAGAACCTAAGTTATTAAAAGTAAGATTTCCTTTTTTACCCACTGGAGCTTTATATGTATAGCTGATATCACAAATTCCTTTGATTCCTACACCAGCCGTACCGTGAATACCTGCGGCGTTAGAATATACCCATCCTTTAGAACTGCTTCCATCAGGTTTTAAACCACCTCCGTTATTATAACCAATTGCTAGCCAAACTAATTTTTTATACTTCGCCATTAAGGTTAAGTCTAAATAAACTGGTAATGATTTTTTTACGAAGTTCACTTCTGCAAAAGGAGCTAAAGTCCAATCTTTTTTCTTACCTAAAAGTGCTTCATAACTTGCAAAGAACATATATTGGCGGGCAACTCGCGCTTGGGAGTTTATACTCGGATCTGAATGTTTCAATCTTACTTTATTGCCCAATACTTGAGGGACAGAGAAACCTACATTCAAACCTTTCCAATGGTAGTTAATACCAACTGCAAGGTCAAAATTTACACTTCTACCTCTTAAAGTAACAGGATCATTTTCATCATGAGCAACAAAGTCATTCAATCCTAAAGAAGTAACACCTGCTTGCAAACCAAATGACAAGAAATGTGTTTTATCTTTTTTAAATGGTAAATGGTAAGCATAAGCGATACTTCCTCCTGTATTTTGCCACTTTGAAGTTGCTCTATCATGGAAGATAGTAACACCTAGTGCCATATTGGAGGATTTGATTCTGCCATCCCAAGAACCGTAGGTAGTAATAGGACCTTCAGGATTTCTGTCATGTTGTTTTTGAAATCCTAAATTAAGTCTCCCTCCATCTAAATCAGTACCGGCACGAGCAGGGTTATAAAAAAATGGGTTTAAAAAATAATTGTTAAAAACGGGTAGTTGTTGTGCATCAGATAATTGGATTCCTGCGACGAACAAGGCTACTAAGCTGATGATTTTATAAATTTTCATTGTTATAGTTTTACTTAGATTATTAATTCGCTTCATTCCTAATTATCTTTTAATGTGTAATGCACCTTTAAATGTCTTATTCGGTGTGGTGATAATATACCAGTAAGCTCCATCCGGCAAGGCTGTTCCTTTATACGTACCATCAAACCCGTGAGTATTATCATAAGTTTTTGTACTAAATAATAGCGCACCACCTCTAGCATAGATTTGTACCATATATGGTATTTCAGATTTATTCAGATTATCAATATGGTCAATAATCCAAGTATCGTTCAATCCATCACCATTAGGTGTAATAATATCTGGTATATTAAGAACTAAATTTTCCTTAACCGTAATTTCTACCGTGTCTTTATCCATACAACCATTTTTATCCCAAACGGTAAATACGAGAGGATATGGATTGTGTTCTGGTATTACATCTGTATAGAATAATGGATTAGGAACATTATTATGATTCAAATACTCCTCTGGTGACCAATTAAAGATAATTCCTGTATTAGAAGTTCCATTTAATTGCAACAACACTCCCTGCATTACTGAGGTATCTACCCCTGCATTTGCAATTGGATTCGTCCAAATAACTACATCCGTTGTCGTAGTTTCAGAGCATTCAACACCACCAGGTATAGTTACTGTTAATGTATAAGTTCCACTTTGACTTGGCGTAACGTTTTCTAAAGTCACAGATGTAACTGGATAATCACTTTGATAAACTTGTCCTTGTTGTTGACCATCATTCGGTGCCGTCCAAGTATAATGAGCACCAAATACAGCAGTTGCATTTAATTTAATAGAACCACCTTCACAAACTGGGCCATTATTATCTGCTATAATTCTATCAGGGAATGTATAAATATCTACTAATGTAGTGAAAGAAGCTTTGCAACCTGTATTTACATTGGTAATTGTACATGTATAGAAACCTTGATTATTAGCCTCCGTAACATTCTCAATTTTCGGATTTTGTTCTGTAGAAGTATATCCCATTGGTCCCGTCCATTTGAATGTATATTCGTTATTGTCGTCATCCGACAATGTTGCATGTAATTCTAATGTGCTATGTTCACAAATAGGTGCATTTGAACCAATTTCTGCAACTGGATTTGAATTAACAATTAATGTTACCGTTGAAGGAGCCGAAGTGCAGCCATCTACAGTAACCGTAACTGAATAACTTCCAGCTAAGTCTGTTGTAACTTTTGACAATGTAATACATTTACCTTCTGCAGCAAATCCATTAGGACCTGACCATATATATAATGCTCCAGGTATTTTACTTGATGCACATAATGTAACGTCGTCTTTTTCACAAACAGTAGTTTTTTCTGGTACTGATGGTGCAACTGGCGTTGGTTTTATTACAACATCTGTTGAAGCAGTAACGGCACAACTATTATTTTGACCGATAGTAACTTTAACTGTATATGTACCACTCATTGAAGTAGTGGTATTGTTTAAAGTAAAGGTAGGTTCTGTAGTAGTTCCTAAAACATCTCCATTAGGAGCATACCATGTATAAGATACACCCGATACATTGATGGCTGAAGCTGTGAATATAATATCTACTCCTTCACAAACTGGAGAATTGCTTTTTAATACAATTGCAGATGGTTTTGGTGTAACTATTAAATTTACTGGTGTAGCACTACTTTCACAAGAATTTGGTGCTGTGCAAGTTGCAAAATAAGTAGTGGTTCCTACTGCCGGTGCTAAAACTGGCATAGTAGATCCTACATGTAATAAATCCTTCAATGTTCTGTCAGAATACCATCTGATTTCGCCATCGCAGGATGCTGTCAAGGTTGCATTGTCGCCTTCACAAACGGTAACATCTTTTGCCTCTGGTGCAGTAGAAATATCTTTAATGTTTAATGTAGCCGTACCAAAATCAGAGGTGCAATTAAATAAATCATACGTTGACATATTATACCAAGAGTTATTTACAATTGCTCCAATATCATAAGTACCAGGACTTGAATAATCATAAGATTCTCCAAATGGCCCTACGCCTACCCTTGGAATCGTAAGTTCAACTACTCCTTCATAAACATAATTCCATGGATCTAATGGAGCTGTCACTAAACCTAAAGTAGTTAAAGCACCACCATCAGTTCCTGTGTTATCTGTGAATTGAACTACCGCTTGATTAAATGTATAAATATCATAAAAATCTGATACTAAATCCATAGGATATGTAACATGAGCTTTTAATGTAATATTTTTATCTGTAGTGCAAATAGATACATCGTCTAATTTAGGAGCTTGGAATTGCGGTGTAGTGTACACATCTACAAAATTCATATCACTATGACATTCTGTTTCAGGATTAACCGCATCAAAATAAAATCTTGTAAAAGATGCAATTTCTGGTGTTGTAAATTCGCCATTATCATCATATCCAAAATATCCTGTTACTTCATTTTTACCTTCTGAATCCATATACCAATGGATATCATCTCCTGCATCATTGGATGCATATAAAACTGTGAAATCATCCCAACAAGTAACATAATATCCTTCTTCTGTAGATGGCTTTTCGGGTTTTGGATTTACAGTAACTTTTACTGCTGTAGCAGCTGTGGCACAAGCTCCAGTTTCTGCAACATAATAAGTTGCTGTATTCATCAATGCCGGTGTAACGTACTCCGCACCTACTTGTATTGCATGTGTTAATGCTTGATCATCATACCATGTTAATATTGCACCTGCACTACCGTAAGCCGTTAATCTTGCAGATTGACCTTCACATATTGTTGTGCTTTTTGCAGACGGTGCTACTCCAGCAGCACCTACTGTTACATTTGTTGAAGCGGTAGATGGGCAACCATTTTGTCCAATTTTTGCTTCTACACTATATGTACCACTCATAGAAGTGGTAGCATTGTTGATGGTATAAGATGGTGTAGTGGTCGTTCCTAATAATGCATTAGAAAGTCCGTACCAATTATACGTAGCGCCTGCTATTGCAGTAGTGGTAAGTACTATTGATCCTCCTTCACATACTGGTGAGTTACTGCTTAATGCAATTGCGCCTGCTCCTGGGGTAACTATTAAACTAACCGGAGTAGCTGTACTTTCGCACTGTCCTCCTACAGAGCATGTTGCATAATATATAGTGGTTCCTGCTGCTGGTGTTAATACTGGCAAGGTAGAACCTACGTGTAATAAATTTGTTAAAGCAACATCAGAATACCATCTGATTTCGCCATTGCAGGATGCTGTCAAAGTTGCATCTTCGCCTTCACATACAGTAACGTCAGCAGCTGTTGGAGCAGCTCCAGCAGCACCTACTGTTACATTTGTTGAAGCGGTAGATGGGCAACCATTTTGTCCAATTTTTGCTTCTACACTATATGTACCACTCATTGAAGTAATAGCATTGTTGATGGTATAAGATGGTGTAGTGGTCGTTCCTAATAATGCATTAGAAAGTCCGTACCAATTATACGTAGCGCCTGCTATTGCAGTAGTGGTAAGTACTATTGATCCTCCTGCACATACCGGTGAGTTACTGCTTAATGCAATTGCGCCTGCTCCTGGGTTAACTATTAAACTAACCGGAGTAGCTGTGCTTTCGCACTGTCCTCCTTCAGAGCATGTTGCATAATATGTAGTGGTTCCTACTGCTGGTGTTAATACTGGCAAGGTAGAACCTACGTGTAATAAATTTGTTAAAGCAACATCAGAATACCATCTGGTTTCGCCATTGCAGGATGCCGTCAAAGTTGCATCTTCGCCTTCACATACAGTAACGTCAGCAGCTGTTGGAGCAACTCCAGCAACATCTACTGTTACATTTGTTGAAGCGGTAGATGGGCAACCATTTTGTCCAATTTTTGCTTCCACACTATATGTACCACTCATAGAAGTAGTTACATGTGTTACTATGTAAGATGGTGTAGAAGTAGATCCTAAATATGCACTAGAGGGACCAAACCAATCGTAAGTAGCTCCTGCTATTGCGGTACTAGTAAGTATAATATCTCTTCCTTCGCATACGGGTGAATTACTGCTTAATGCAATTGCGCCTGCTCCTGGGTTAACTATTAAACTAACCGGAGTAGCTGTACTTTCACATTGTCCACCTACAGAGCAGGTTGCATAATATATAGTGGTTCCTACTGCCGGTGTTAATACTGGCAAGGTAGAACCTACGTGTAATAAATTTGTTAAAGCAACATCAGAATACCATCTAATTTCGCCATTGCAGGATGCTGTCAAAGTTGCATCTTCGCCTTCACATGCGGTAACGTTAGCAGCTGTTGGAGCATTTAAGTTTGAACCAATAGTAACATTTACTAAACCTGTGTTACTTATACATACTCCTTGTTTTTCAACAAAATAATAGGAAGTGTTTGCATTAATATTTTGTGGTTGGAACGGATTTCCGATAAACATCAGATTAGACAATGCTGCATCAGAATACCAATAAATTTCACCGCCATTATTACTATTTGCGGTTAGTGTAGTACCACCGCCTAAGCAAATACTTGATGGTGTAGCTGTAGCAGTTGGCGCTATTGTGCTTAAATCAGGATTTACAACAATGGCTACTCTATCTGATTCGCAACCTCCACCTAATGAAGATTCAGATACATAAAATGTAGTAGATGTTGTTATTGGATATGTTTGATAATGTTCGCCATTCCAAATTGAACTTCCTCCTAAAGGCAAAGTGTACCAATTAAATATTCCGCCACCACCACCGGTTGATGCTGATAATATAGGTTGACCATTTACACAAGTAGAAACAGGTGTGCTTACTACAGGAAGCGCAAGTGCTGTTGTTAAAGTAATATTTATAGGTACTAAGCTACTTTTGCAATTACCATTACTTGCACATACATAAAAAGTTACATCATTATTGATAGTAGGAGAGATTGAAGCACCTAATCCTATTAATTGCGAAGGAAGACCCGCCGCATTATTATACCATTCTAAAGAAGCGCCTGGTGCATTATTGGTAGCTTGCAAGGTTACTACTGAACCTTTACAAACTGACAATGAGGATGGATTTACTGTAGGAGCAGCGGGTACAGCTCCAGCTGTAACTGCTGCATGGTTTACTGCTCCATTACAAGTGCCGTTCCATTCTGCTACATAATAATTACCAGGTGAACTAACGGTCAAGGTAGCTCCAGTTCCTATTACAGTGGTTAATGTTGCATCAGAATACCATCTAAAGGTATTTCCGGGTGCTGTTAAAGCTGAAGTTACTTTTAAGGTGCCTGTATTAGGGCTACAAAGAACTAAATTTGCATTTTCTAAAGCTGGTGCAGTATATCCTGAAACAGCTGACCATTTAAAACGAACTGTAACTGAATACAAACCTCCAGGCAATGTAAAAGTATAATTATTATCAACGCCTTGAGGATATGTTTGAAAAGGAATATTAAACGATGCTGCAGTCCAACTGTTGTCATCATTTGGACAGTTCCATTGTTGATTAAATTGATCGTCTGCTCCACATGCATTTTCTTCCCAAGCCTGTGTTGTGAAATTAATATCCGTAGCACAAGTATTGGTTCGGGTAAGTTGGGTGGTATTAAAACTTTTAGAACCGCAGTTATCATTATTCTTTCTATAAATATCGTATGCATAAGTTGCGTCCGTGCTCAATTTAGTATATAATTTAAATCTTGCATCTGGTTGAGAATTAAATGGACGAGACCAACTACATGCTACGCCTACATCACCACAATTACAGTGGTTTCTGTCTTGTACGCCCACCCAAGATACGGTAATGTTAGAGTACTGTTGGGCAAAGGTGTTTTTCTGCAACGCTAAAAAGAAAAAGAGTAGCAATATACTACTGTACCTTTTCCATTGAGGTGCTCTGGTTTGGAATAATCTTTTCATAGATAAAAAATTTCTTGGTTTATAAATCATAAAGGAAGACGTTTATTACTTGATTAGGGTCAATATAGATTTAATTATTTCAGGCAAAGTTAACATTAATTTACAATTGTGTGCAAAATATGCTTATTTTTTATTATATTCCATTAAAAATATCCACAACAGCGCATTTCCATCTTTTCCTAATATATTAGTACCACCTATATTACCAATTATCTCAACATATTTCATATCGTCATCAAAATAATCGATGGGTTTATTTTGTTTATACATTTCCACCAACTTACTTATATCAATATCTTTTACCATACTGTATTCATTTAATTTCAACACTTTTAAGGAAAGAATGTGTAAAGATGACCATGGTTTGTCTTTTACATACTTATTATATAAGAGTGCGGATAAATGATTTTCTAAAATGGTGAGTTTTGATTTTTGTGCATCAGAAAGGTTCTGATAGTTATATTTTTTTAGATAATAAATAATTTGTAATGTTTTATAAGGGCCAATAAATTCTGCAACTGTAGATAGTTCTTCTAACTGTTCTATATAATTGGACGGAATTTTTATTGTTTCCGGATAAAGTGCATAGAAAAGTAATTTTTTCAGGACATGCAGGTTTCCGGTTGATCCAGGAATATTTAAACAGTCCTCTGTAACTACAGCACTATCGCTTAAAAATTTGCTATATAAAATATATTGATCGTAGTAATAGTTATTATAAGCTTTTCTATCACGGTATAAAGTGTCATATATTTTCAAATAGTCAAGTTTGTATTTTCTTTTTAAATAAGCTAATTCCATATAAGTTTCCATATCATCATATTGATATGGATCTAACACCATTATTTGTTTTGACAATTTATAGATTGCGGTATCTAAGTCTTGCGAAGAAACCGCATGAGTGTAAGAAAAAATAAAAAATGTAATCAGGAGTATAAATATCTTTTTCATAAAGGAAATAGTGATGACAACAAATTTGAACTTTTTTTTAGAAAAAAAGAATTAATTTAAAAAATATCTCGCTTATTTTTTATTTAAGTTGCTGTTCAATAAAAACAGATAGACATCTTTTGGGTTTAAATTAAAATAAAAAAGAGCAGATAAATCTGCTCTCCCCTCTTATGAAAAATAAACCAAACCCTATTTATAATCTCTTCCCAAAATGGAAGTCAATTCTTTTCTGGCAAAGAATATTCTACTTTTTACTGTTCCTAAAGGAAGATTTAATTGTTCTGCAATTTCGTGATATTTATATCCTTTGTAATGCATCATAAAAGGCACTCGCAAATCATTGGAGATTCTCATTAATGCATTGCGAATATCATTCATCACGAAAGTACGTTCTGCACTATTACTAATAGTAGTGGATGAGTTCAAAAAAAATAAATTATCTGTCGTATCAATTACCGTATTTCGTTTTGCTTTTTTACGATAATCGTTTATGAAAATATTTTTCATAATGGTAAATAACCAAGCTCTGATATTGGTCCCTTGTTGAAATTTATCTTCGTTATTAAGCGCTCTTACTATGGTTTCTTGAATCAAATCTTCTGCATCGTTTATATCCCTTGTTAAGCGCATTGCATGAGGTTTTAAAACTATGGTAGCAGTTTTTAATTCTGTTTGAAAATTTATAATTGCCATGATTTCATTTTTTACTTAACAAAGTTAACAAGATTATTCCATCTTTATCGTTAAAAAAGGTAAAATATTATTTTTTATATTCAATTAACTGTTTATCAATTAATTAAACACAAAAAAAAGAGATAGAAATATATAAAAATTTATTTAAAATAATTTTGACAGAGTAGTGCATTTACAACAATATACACCATATCAAACGATTCATTTCTATTGCTGTTTATAAAATAACATAAGTAAAGAAAATTCATCAACACCTAAAATATGATTATTATTTTGCTACTTTAGAATATTATTCCATCGTAAAAATATTCTAACCAAATGAAATCACTATATTTTACAGAAGAACACGACTTGTTTCGTCAGAGTGTCAGACAATTTGTACAAAAGGAAATACTACCTTATGGTAATCAATGGGAGCAGGAAGAAAAGATAGCTCGAGAATTATTTGTAAAACTTGGGGAGCAAGGTTTTTTAGGCATCAATCATGATGAGGCTTACGGCGGTTCCAAGTCCGATATTTTTTATACTTGTGCCTATTTGGAAGAAATAGCCAGAGCTGGATATGGTGGTGTTTGTGCGGCCGTAAGTGTGCATCAATATATGGCTACCAATCATATTGCTGAGGCCGGCAGCCATGAATTAAAGGAACGTTTCCTTCGTCCATCAATTGAAGGAAAAAAAGTAGGTGCTATTGCTATTACAGAACCCTTTGGTGGCTCTGATGTGCAATCTATGAGAACAACTGCAAAAAAAGAAGGAGATTACTATATCATCAACGGTTCAAAAACGTTCATTACAAATGGACATTTTTGTGACTTTGTAGTAGTAGCCTGCAAAACAGATGATAAAGCGGGAATTAATGGTATAAGTTTAATTGTGGTAGAAAGAGGAACACCAGGTTTCACTTCCTCCCAATTAAAAAAGATTGGCTTACACTCTTCTGATACAGGTGAGCTTGCTTTTGACAACGTAAAAGTGCCGGTATCTAATTTAGTAGGAAAAGAAGGAATGGGATTTTTCTATATCATGGAAAGCTTCCAAATAGAACGATTAGTAGCAGGAATATTAGGCATTGGCGGCGGTGAACAATGTTTAGAGGAAACCTTGAAATACATGAATGAACGGGAGGCGTTTGGGAGACAAATCAAAAAATTCCAAGTGCTGCGTCATGATTTAGTACAATTATTTACTGAATTAGAAGCAGGCAAACAGATGACTTATCATGCATGTTGGTTAGTACAAAACGGAGAAATACCCGTAAAAGAATCTTCTATGGTAAAATTATACATGACCGAATTAAGCAATAAAATAGTGGATAAATGCTTACAGATGTTTGGCGGTTATGGCTACATGGAAGATTTTCCTATCGCAAGAGCATATAGAGATGCGCGAGTAGGAACCATTGTAGGTGGAACTACTCAAATTATGCGAGAAATATTGTCTAAAATAATCATTGATGATGTTCGTTATAAAAAAGTTTATAGCGAAACAGAACAAATAAAATCTGCCTCTTTCGCTGGAAATGAAAAATCATGGGGAAATCCGCAAACAGCAAAAGAAATTATTTTGTCCATTCCATTGCGAATAAAAAAAGATAAAGCAGCCGATTACTCTACTACTTTTCAATTTGATATTTCGGGCGAAACTGGCGGACAGTACACGCTTACTGTAAACAAAGGAGATGCAGTGATTACAGAAGGTTTAAATGGCACTCCCGAATGTATTATTTCTGCTGAAGCAAATGTATATGAAGCTGTCGAATTAGGCAGATTAGATCCTACGATGGCGTTTATGGGCGGACAAATTAAAGTAACAAATATTGGTGCTATGATGCAATTTGCAAAATATTTTCATCGTATTAGTTAGTCTATTGATTATGGACACAAGACAAGAGATGTGAGATATGAGATATGAAAAGTTGGAGAAAACTTCTCATATCTCTTATCTTGAAATTTTTATTGTTTCACCACTTTATGATAATAGATTTCATCTTCTACTTTCAAACGTAGGATATACATACCTTTTGCAAAATCATGTAAGTTTATTTCTTCACTCACATTTCTTGTATTCGCA
>JBDKHK010000013.1:0-3999 GCA_039797705.1 Bacteroidota bacterium | reverse complement strand
TTTTTGATAAAACCCTTTTAGGCTTTGAATTTTTTTAGAAAAAGAAGCTTTGAAATTCATTATTTTTTATTAGTAGATTTTTTTAAATTAAGAGGTTTATCAAATATACAAACATTCTTTTTTCTTTCGCTCTTTCTCTTTCTATTACCAACGGTAGATTTTATTTTTCAATTCCAAATTCATCAAAAATAAATTTCAATTCTTGATAGATGTGTTCTTTCTCAAATCCATACGTTTCTAAAGAATAGGTGTGTGCACTTTTGTATTTTTTTGCCGTGGAAGTAGCTTTTTCCAATCGTTGCAAGAATGTATCACTGGTATTGAGTTGTAGTTGTTTGTATATTTTTAAAACGGTATCATAGGGTTTGCCAACTAAGTCTGTGTAATCAATTGTAATTAAATTTTGATTTTGAAAGAACTGTTTTTGTTCGTAAAAATATTTATAATAACTGATTCCTAATTCCCCCCATTCTCTATATTCTGCAGAGTTTTCGGGTATTTGAGGGTAAAGTACCTTCCATGGACCGGCAAACATGGAAGTAAATGAAGGAATGGCTTGATATGGACTTCTGATAAGTAAAATAATTTTTACATCGGGAAATAATTCATGCAACATTTTCAACCTTCCAGAACTCATGACAGTTTTACTTAAAAAAATCTTATCGCTGCCCAATGCGTACATCCATCGCTGAATGGTTGTTTTGTAGTATTTTTTTATTTTCTCTGTTTCGTTGTTGGTTAACTTATCAGGAATAAAAATATCTTTAAATTCTTTTAAATATGGTGTAATCAAGCCAATACTGGGTGAAATTCCTGAAATAAAATGCAATCCTTCATCCTCTTCAGATTTATTAAAACCTGTTGCATGTATATCATCCCAACCTTTAAACAGGATACTATTTATCCATTCAATTAATTTGTTTAAAGGTTTTCCAATTTTATTGTCAATAGTATCAAAAAATTGCACCATTCGATGTACTGTAATAGATGCAAAAGTAGTATGATACATTAAATTATAAACGAATTTTTCTTCATCCAAACACATTAAACGATGCAGAAATGTGGTACCACTTCTGGGATTGCTAATAATAAAAACAGGTTGTTTTATGGTGATGTTCTTGTAATTTGGAAATAATAATTCATCCAATAAGCGAAAGAAAATATTTATAGCGCTGACTATTAAAATAATTAGAAAATAAGCAATTCCTAAAATAAAATTGCGAATAGAAAAATGTTTTATTGTATGTAAGTATAGGAGACGAAGGTGTGTTCGCCATCTGATGTAGAATATATCTTCGTCTATAAAATTCATGTGTTTAGATAAAGAAAAGACAGCAAAAGTAATACTATTTCAGCAAAAAAAATAAATTAAAACTACAGTTGAATACTACCTCTTAAGTGACTCATTTGTTTTAAAATCCAATTTTTTCTTTTTATGGTATATCCATTTGGTTTTCCGGCATTCCATTTTCTTGGATTTGGCAAAACGGCCGCAATAGTTGCTGCTTCTGTAGCGTTAAGATTTTTAGCGTCTTTTTTGAAAAATAGTTCAGCGGCAGCTTGTGCACCGTAAATTCCATCTCCCATTTCAATCACATTTAAATATACTTCCATAATTCTATTTTTACTCCAAAGGGCTTCTATTAAAATAGTAAAATATACTTCTAATCCTTTGCGAATATAACTGCGATTGGGAAATAGATATACGTTTTTGGCGCATTGCTGACTGATGGTGCTGCCACCTTTTATTGGTTTTCCACGTTTTTTTAATTTTTCATTTTGCTTTACAACTTTTTGAATAGCCTCAAAATCAAACCCAAAATGTTCTGCAAATTTTTGATCTTCCGAGGCGATGACTGCTAAAATTAAATTAGGAGATATATCCTTTATTGGAACCCATTCTTTTTGAATTTTAGGTACTTTGCCATCTAGCACTTGCTCTACACTCCTAATTACCATCAAAGGAGTAATTGGTATTGGAATAAAACGAAATAATGCGGTAGAAAGAATACTGACCACAAAAAATGCAATGACGAATCGTATCAGCCATTTCCATATATTTTTTATATTGATTTTCATTTATAAAAAAACAAAGATACTATTTGCTATTCTTATTTTATAGTATCAAACGATAGAAGAAGAATGGATTAATTGACATTTTTTTTCAAACATAAAAAGTGATTTTTCTTATTTCTTCATTTTGTTTTTCTAATAGAGTTTATTATTCTTATTTATATTCCTCATGGTAGAATAAACAGAGAAATATCTATCTTTATTCAAATAATTTTATGCTTTGGAACAAATTATTTCGTACTAAATCTATAGATTCTATTATAAAAGAAGTAGAACAGCATCCAGATTTGATTGAATCACATGGTCATTCGGAATCTTTAAAAAGAGATTTAGGTGTGCGAGATTTAGCGGCATTAGGCTTGGCAGCCATTGTAGGGGCGGGTATTTTTTCTACCGTTGGCAAAGCCTGTTCTGATGGTGGTCCTGCTGTTTCATTATTATTTATAGGCATTGCCATAGCCTGTGGTTTTTCTGCCTTATGTTATGCAGAATTTGCCTCTCGAATTCCCATTGCGGGCAGTGCATATACTTATTCTTACGCAGTTTTTGGAGAGTGGATAGCCTGGATTATTGGCTGGGATTTATTATTAGAATATGCCGTTGGAAACATTACAGTAGCTATTGCCTGGAGTGGAAATCTCAATAATTTTTTACAAGGTTTTGGAATTCATCTGCCACCCTATTTAATCACCAGTTTTTTAGAAGCTAAAAATAATATGCCCGAACTTTGGGCTTCTGCTCCACGTATATTAGGAATTCCATTTATTATTAATATCCCGGCATTTATTATCAATTTGTTGATTACGCTTTTGGTTTATATTGGAATTAAAGAGTCTAAAAAATTTGCCAATGGAATGGTTTTATTTAAAATAGTGGTTATTTTAATTGTAATAATAATCGGTGCATTTTATGTTATTCCTTCTAATTGGTCACCGTTTGTTCCCAACGGAATGTCAGGTGTATTAAAAGGAGTGTCAGCAGTTTTCTTTTCCTATATCGGCTTTGATGCAATATCCACTACAGCAGAAGAATGTAAAAATCCACAGCGAGATTTGCCAAAAGGAATGATTTATTCTTTAATTATTTCTACTGCATTATATGTATTAGTGGCGTTGGTATTGACGGGCATGGTGCATTATTCCAACTTAAATACAGAAGCCTTTATGGCAACGGCTTTCCAACGCATTGGATTAAATTGGATAGGCGGATTAATAGCATTTAGTGCATTAATAGCCACCGCAAGCGTTATGTTGGTTTTTCAAATTGGACAACCCAGAATTTGGATGAGCATGAGCCGCGACGGGCTATTGCCAAAGAAATTTTCAGAAGTGCATCCAAGATTCAAAACACCCGCTTTTGCCACCGTAGTCACTGGATTATTTGTAGGAATTCCATCTTTATTTTTAGATGCAGAATTAGTAACAGATATGTGTAGCATAGGAACTTTATTTGCATTTATTTTAGTTTGTGGTGGAGTTATTGTATTGCAACAACGTGATAATAAGAAGGCAAGCGATTTGCAAACGACTACTCCAAAATTTAAAACCCCTTATATTAATGGTAAGTATTTAGTTCCGATATTAGTAATACTATTTTTTGCATTGTTTTTCAATAATTCAAATTCTATCGAAACAATATTTCCATTTGACAAAGGATTTGTAGAATGGAAACATCAGATTCCATTTTGGGGATTTATCTTAATAGCTGTTTATGCAGCCATAAAATCGTTTATACATCAATGGTCATTGATTCCTGTTTTAGGTTTTTTGAGTTGTTCCTATCTGCTTTCCACTTTGGGTTTGGTAAATTGGGTGCGCTTTTTAGTATGGATGATAATAGGCTTTATAATCTATTTTACTTATGGAATAAAAAATAGTAAATTAAACAAATAATATATTTTCTTCACTTGGATACTTTAGTTTTTTA
>JBDKHK010000012.1:0-4243 GCA_039797705.1 Bacteroidota bacterium | reverse complement strand
TACTTTTGAAACTTATTATCCAGGACAAGGACATACAGAAGACAATATTGTTTTATGGTTTGGCAAAGAAAAAATACTTTACGGAGGTTGTTTGATTAAAGGTGCAGAAGCAGAGAATTTAGGTTATTTGGGAAATGGTAATGTTTATGAGTATGAAACAACACTCAAAAACGTACAGAAAAAATATCCTGACCCAAAATTTATTATTGTATCGCATCACGATTGGAATAACATAAATTCATTACGACATTCAATTAAGATGGCGAAGAAACTTAAAAGAAAAAACAGAAAATAAAACTACCGCTAACAGGCAGTTTGGCAAAATGGCGGGTTCAGTGCTAAATTCAACGGCAGTTCTTTGATTGAACTTTAGTGCAAAACTGAACATTTGTGTTTCGATTTCCGCCACTTCGCTAAGCTGCAAAACCGTTATTAGTTATTAATTATTAGCTATTGATTATCTCAAAAATCATAATTCTGAAATCATAATTCTAAAAACATAAATCTGAAATCATAATTCTGAAATCTGAAATCATAATTCTAAAATCATAATTCTGAAATCATAAATCCCAAATCCATCAGCTTCTTATCGCTTCAACAGGATCCATAGTAGCAGCTAAATAGGCTGGAATAATGCCCGCTAAAACTCCAAGTATAAAAGAGATAGCAAATGCAATCACTACATTTACTGTGCTTAATTTAAATTCCATTCCAGAGGCTTCCGTCGCAAAGTGACACATGATATAAACTAATACCAAACCAACTATTGCGCCCATCATACACAAGAAAATGGCTTCTATTAAAAATTCCAACAACACATCAGAGCGTGTAGCACCCAATGCTTTTTTGATTCCAATAATCGACTTTCTTTCTGAAACACTGACAAACATAATATTCGCAATTCCAAAACCTCCGACAATTAAAGAAAAAGCGCCAATTACCCATTTTATCATTCCCAACGAATCAAATAAGCTATCAAATCCTTTTGCAATAACGCTCAATTGATTAACAGAAAAATTATCTTCTTGTGTCGGTCTTAGTTTTCGGGCTGCACGCATAATACCGATTAATTCATTTTGCAATTCGTTTAAAGTTACCCCCGGCTTAGTTCTCACGTCAATGGTTCTATCCGTAGCATTCTCATCTGATGTGAAATTTCGTGTATAATAATTCAGTGGTAAAATGACAGATTTATCATAATTAAAACCTAATAAATCTTGTCCTTTTTTTGCAATGACCCCAACAACAGTTACAGGTTTTCCGGCTACTTGCAAGGATAAACCAACAGGATTTGGATTATTTTTAAATAATTTTTCAGAAATTTCACCGCCAATTACACACACATTTAATCCGTTATTTACCTCCATAGAAGACAAATACCTGCCTTGGGCAATATCTAATTGAAAAACTTGTCCATAATGATCCGCCACGGCAGAAACTTGAGCTTTATGTGTTTTTTTATCTTTATAAGAAACCTCCGGTTGTACATGTGGATTTAATTCATAGCTAACATATTCTGCCATTTTTGATTTAGATTGAATATATTTATAGTTTTCATATTTTACATTAGGACGTTGAAAATATTTCCACCACGGATAATCACTTGGTCCGTCAAACGTCCATGCCCATTTATTTACAAAAAGAATATTATCTCCAAGACTATTGATAGATTGATTAATATTATTTTTCAAAGCATCTACAGATGTCAGGATGGCAATGATACTGAAAATGCCGACTGTAATTCCAAATAAAGAAAGGAAAGTGCGTAGTTTATTCAACCATAATTGCTGAAAAGTCAACTTTAATGTTTCTCCTAAAACTCTAAACAACTTAGACATGCAACAAACCTACTGAAATTTAATCAAATAAAAATGTGTGTTCGGTTACAAATTACTTTTCATGCCGTATCTTTGCACCACTAATTTTTTATTATTCCGTAAAATAATAACGCACTATATGAAACTTTCACAATTTGACTTCGAATTACCTAAAGAAAAAATTGCACTTTATCCTTCCAAACAACGCGATGAGTGTAAATTAATGGTGGTACACCGCAAATCTGGCAAAATTGAACACAAACATTTCAAAAACATCTTAGATTATTTTGATGATGGTGATGTGATGGTTATCAATAACACCAAAGTATTTCCGGCGCGTATGTACGGCACAAAAGAAAAAACAGGTGCTAAAATCGAAGTATTTTTATTAAGAGAATTGAACCACGATTTACGTTTGTGGGATGTATTAGTTGATCCTGCACGTAAAATTCGCGTAGGAAATAAATTGTATTTCGGCGATGATGATTTAGTAGCAGAAGTAGTGGATAATACTACTTCCCGTGGGCGTACTATCCGTTTCTTATTCGACGGCACAGATGCTGATTTTCGTGCCATTTTGGATAAATTAGGCAATACACCGCTTCCAAAATATATCAAAAGAGAGCCGGAAGAATCTGATAAGGAAAATTATCAAACAGTATTTGCTAAAAACGAAGGCGCAGTAGCTGCTCCAACAGCTGGTTTGCATTTTAGCAAAGAGTTGATGAAACGCCTTGAAATTAAAGGCGTTGACTTTGCTGAATTAACTTTACATATCGGCTTAGGAACTTTTCGTTCTATAGATGTGGAAGATTTATCTAAACACAAAATGGATGCAGAGTATTTTAAAATAGATGAAAAATGTGCTAAAATAGTAAACCGTGCAATAGAGCGTGGAAAAAATATTTGTGCTGTAGGAACCACTTCCATGCGTTCTATAGAAACAGCTGTTTCAGCAGAACATCGTTTGAAAACGATGGAAGGTTGGACAAATTTATTTGTTCACCCACCGTATGATTTTAGTATTGCTAACAGCATGATTACTAATTTTCATACTCCAAAATCGAGTTTAGTAATTATGGTTTCTGCTTTTGCAGGTTATGATTTAACGATGGAAGCATACCAAATTGCCATGCAGAAAAAATACAATTTCTTCTCTTATGGAGATGCTATGTTGATTATTGATTAATTTTTAAGCAATTTAATAAATTTAAAATCCCTGTACATTAGTATGGGGATTTTTTTGTTTTTTTACTACCTCGGTAATGACAACACGATGAGAATAGAGCCACTAATGTACTATAGAAAACTTTGTAGTAAAATTCTGTTTATCATTACCAAAATTAATTAAGTAAATTCCATTTGGCAATTCACTGCAATTAAAAGTATAAATACCAGAATTATTTCTGGGCAGTTGTAATATTTCATTGCCTACACAATCAAAAATCGTTAGCTGAAATTCGTTATATATTTCTAATGCTCTTACATCAATTGTAAGAATATCTTGTGCTGGATTTGGCAAAATTTTAACATCCTCTTTTTTCAAAGAATTATAAATACCTGTTGTAATATCTTCATCTAAGGACTCCCGACTAAAGAAACGCCATATCTCTTCTGCATAGCTAATGTCATTTATATCTTTATATAGAAAAATATGAAGCGCATTATTTACCTTAAATAGTTCTAATGGTTTTTTACAGTTTTGGTAAATATAATGTTCTACTGTGTATCCATCTTGTTTTGTATTAGGAACATCTTCTCTTACAGGAGTTGGAGCGCAACCATTAATATTTCTCCATTTTTTCATCAAATCATCTACATTTATTCCAAACAGATTTATATAATATCCCACATTCAAATCTGCAGTACCATGTAAATGTAAAATAGGTATAGGTCTTCCGGGGTTGCAGTTGGTTATCTGATTGCCCAAAGTGCCGGCAATAGAAGCCATTGCTGCAAATTTTTCATTCGCTTGGCAAGCCATTCTATACACCATATAACCACCATTAGAAAAACCAAATAAATAAGTTCTTTTCTTATCTACAGGAAAATTAAATTGCATAGAATCTGTAACTGCATTTATAAATGCAACATCATTCACGTCTGCACTTGGATAAATACCAAGCATTCCGGCTCCAGCATTCCATCCACGTCCTAATATAGGATTTTCTAATCCTTGAGGGTAAGCCAAAATAATATTTGCCGTGTCTGCAACTTTTGCAAGATATGTAAATGAATTTGAAAAATTAGTCATATCATCGCCCAAGCCATGTATCCCAACAATTAATGAATATTTTTTGCTTAATGAAAAATCTTTAGGAATGTAGATTCGATAATCACGATTGCGTCCGTTTAATTTAAATGATTTATTTTCCCATCCTGCTAACAATGCAGAATTTATTAAAACAGATAAAACAATAAAGAGG
>JBDKHK010000011.1:0-2512 GCA_039797705.1 Bacteroidota bacterium | reverse complement strand
AGTTGTACGTGTTCGTTTTGATTTTACACCTGATAAAGTGCAAACTGGACTAGATACTCGAACAGGTAAATTAACCACTCGGGTAAGAAAACCCCGAAAACCAAAACAAGTAATAACGGCTATTGAAGAACTAACAATACACCAAGAACAACAAGAATTAGAACTCTAAACAGGCATAAAATCAATTCCCTATTATGACAGTAATAGGGAATTGTAGTATCGTTTTATTATATTCATGTTATTTTACCCTAGGTTTTAGCGGTTCAGAAATCCACGCCTCTATTTGATCAAAATTATCACAAACAGGATAATGATTAAGTAGAAAAAATATAAAAACCACGACCGAAGTCGTGGTTTTGTTACAGTTGGATATAATTTAGAAATTAATCAAAATTAATAACTACTTTCATCGCTTTTTCATCAGCGGCGTGCTTAAATACATCATAAGCTTTTTCAATTTCATTAAAATTAAAATGATGTGTTGCCAATCTTTCTAATGGTAATTTACCAGAACAGCATGATTTTAGTAACATTCCAGTGGTATTAGCATTAACCAATCCAGTAGTAATAGTAAGATTTTTAATCCACAGTTTTTCTAATTCAAAATTTACTGATTTACCATGAACGCCTACATTAGCGATATGTCCTCCAGCTTTAACTGTTTTTTGACAGATATTCCAAGTTGCTTCTATCCCAACAGCTTCCATCGAACAATCTACACCTTTGCCATTTGTAATTTCCATAACTTTAGCAATAGCATCTTCTTTTGCTGAATTAATTGTATGAGTCGCACCCATTTCTTTGGCTAAAGCTAACCTATTCTCATCCATATCAATCATAATTATAGTTGATGGTGAATAGAACTGAGCTGTTAATAAACATCCCATTCCAATAGGACCAGCTCCAACAATTGCAATTGTGTCTCCAGGTTTCACATTGCCATATTGAACACCTATTTCATGTGCAGTAGGCAGCACATCAGATAAAAACACTGCAACATCTGTATTTAAATTATCAGGTAAATGATACAATGAATTATCCGCAAATGGTGTTCGAACATATTCAGCTTGGGTACCATCAATCATATAACCCATAATCCATCCACCACCTTTTTCACAGTGAGCATAGAGTTGCTTTTGGCAATTTTCACAAGAGCCACATCTGCTTACACAAGAAATAATTACCTTATCACCTTTTTTAAAGTTTTTTACTGCTGAACCAACTTCCTCAACAATACCTATACCCTCATGCCCTAAAATACGACCATCAAACTTTCCAGTCTTTTCTACAGAAACGCCCTCAATTTCAGGATTTTTCCCTTTCCAAATTCCCAAATCTGTACCACAAATAGTTGTTTTGGTAATTCGAATAATGGCATCTGTGGCATCAGCAATAGTTGGTATAGCTCTATCTTCAACGTTAATACTATTCGCACCACGATAAACCATTGCCTTCATTGTTGTTTTCATAACAGTCACTCCAAAATAAAATTATATAATTGATTTTTTATAATAATCCTACCCCTATTATAGCATGTTAGAATAAATATGATTTTTCTTGGATTTTTGAAATATTAAAGCTTTTAAAGTTTATAGTAACATCACAAGGAAATTTGGATCCTACTAAATATTTAGGTAAATGAGTTGCTGAGATTGTTTTAAAAAATCATGGTCTAAGTTTTGGTTTTGTTATAGTGCAGATAACAATGCAATTACAACTTTTTCAGATTGTTTGTTTTTTCTTCTCATGATACCCTCCTTTCTCTGCACTGGGAGAGTTCACGACCGCTCGGGCTCCAACCAGAAACGGTCAGAACTCAAAGAGCAGACAAGGATTATAGCAAACCAGCCCAATCAAGGCTGGTTTTTCATTTGCTCATTATGCTAAAATAACACTGTACAAATAATTAAACAGTTTAATACAGGTCTATACAATGTCAAAAGTCAGCATAACACAAGCCGCAAAACTAGCTAAAATAAGCCGTTCTACACTGTACAATAAATACATTAATACAGGAATGATAAGCGTTGAAGCTGTAGAGGATAAAAAACTAATCGACATGTCTGAACTGTTTAGAGTATTTAACAACAACATAACACAAGACAGCAACTATACACCAATCAACACAGTAGCAGACAGTGTTGAACAAGCTGAAAATACAGCAAAAGACAAGATCATTAACTTACTCGAAAGACAACTACAAGAAGCAAAAGAACGCGAAGAGTGGCTAAAAGCGCAGCTAGAAAAAACCACACATTTACTTGAAGACAAGACCCAAAAACCAAGAAAAAAACTATTCGGGATTTTCTAGCCAAAAATCACTTGAGAAAGAAAATGAAATGATTTTACTCTATACTGTATTAGGTGTGTTATCTGTCATGTTTTCAGTCCTAGCTTTCGGCAGTAGAAAAAATCTACTTGAAGGTGGCTGGGATGAAGAAATGATTGATGAAGTAAAGAAATTCTTCCATACAAATAATTTTAAAAATAATCAAAAATCAGTAAAATGATT
>JBDKHK010000010.1:0-13857 GCA_039797705.1 Bacteroidota bacterium | reverse complement strand
TTCAAAGTTCTTTTGGCTTATTTCTTTGTGTTGTTCTTGGCTCTTTTGGAATTGTGGCGTACCCTTTGAAACGCCTTGCTCTAACCCTTTCAAAAACTTATCTCCGCTAATAGCACTATTGGTTCTGTCTATCAATTCAGATAGAGAGAGTTTGCTCCATTCCTTTTCATTATAAATACCTAATTGTTGTCCTATGTATTTTGCAAAGTCCTTTAAAGCATCTATCATTTTATTGACGGTAGCCGTAAATTTGTTTTCTTTAGATAGTCTTTCAAGATGTTCTGCAAATTCAGTCTTTTGTGCTTTTGCCCAAATTTCATCTTGTAGTCTTTCTTTATAGGCGGTTTTACTTTCTCCTGCTTGTTGCTTATACACATCGGAGGCTAACTCACTTTCAGGTATTCCTAACTCTTTTAATAGTTCTTTAGCTTTGGCATTTCCGCTAATTAAAGCATCTGCAAGTTTTGAAGTAGCATTATCCCACGCACCTACTATTTTCTGTGCTTGTTTATTCCCTTGCTTAGATGCTAATCTTAATGCTTGTTGTTGCAAGTGGGTAAATTCCTCTGCTAATGTTTTAGGAGTAAGTTTTGCAGGGTCAAGATATATTTTGCCATTGTGAACAAAACCGAGAATGTCGCCACTTTTGTTCGTTAAATCTTTTGTGGCTTCATCTCTTTTTTCCGCATACTCCTTAGCATCGGTAACAAAACTTATGAAAGGTATTTTTTTCTTTAAATAGTCTAATATTCCGTTGGCTGTGGCTTGTTGTTCTTGTTTTTTAGCATCTTTTTTATCATCTGCCGAAAATTTAGGGGTACTCTCTTGCTCTTTGCTTTGTTGCTCCAAATCTCTAAAATAATCATCAATCTGCATTTGTAGAATGGCATCTTTCGCCCTTTCCATTTCTGCTATATCTTCATCTGTAAGGGTTTCCCAATAATCAATACCATTGTCATAGTCAGATTGAGAGTACCTTTCATTTTCTTCTGTTGTTCTTAAATATTCCTCATATTCTTGAGCTTTCTGCATTTCTTCCTCTAATAATTCTTCATCTGTCTTGTATCTGCTATTTAGGTCATCAACCATAGCACGAGTACCAGTATATGAGTTTATTACATCTTCTAAGGCTTTTGTGAAATCTTGTGTAGTAAATTGTTCTATATTCGGTTGGTTTTCCCAAAGTGAGTGAACAAAATCATCAAAGGTTTTAAATCCGTTTTTATTATCTAAAAATTGTATTCTTTGTCTTACCTCGCCTTTTGAATTACGGTATAGCTTTTTTATTACGTCAGAATGTACTTTTGCCCCACCAATAAAAGCCTGTAAGACAATATCATAAGCATCAATAACTTCGTGTCTTATTGCTTTTTTATAATCGGGATTTTTTATAATCCTCCTCCCCTTTGGTGTGCCTTTAACTAATCTTTTAGTTCGGGGTCGTTTAATATTTCCGCCTCCTCTTTCAGTCTTTTCTCCCTTATTATTTTCATTATTCTGTTGAACAGAGCTATCTCCTGTGGTGTTTGCGGTGGTCTGCGTTTCGGTTTGTCCGAGTGTGGATGCAAGTTGTTGTTCGTTTCCATCTTTTGTTATTTTTTGATTGTTATCTTCGGTGGTAGTTTTGACTACATTTTTTAATTCTTCATCTCCACTTTTATCTTTAGTTTCCTCTTTTTTACTAAATATATTAGCATTTTTTGAACGCTTACTATTAAGTTCTGTATAATATTGCTTTGGAGCTTTATTTATACGTTCAATCTCTTTTAAATTTCCTTTTGCCCTTAATGCTTTTACTTTTTCTTTTAAGTCTAAATACATTTGTTCGGGAATACTATTTCCGTCTTCATCTATTCTGCTTCCATTCTCAAATATACGTGATTCTTTTCCTTTCCACTTACTTTCATCTTCAAACATTTTATGCATTGCATTTTCTGTTTGACGTTTGAAATTTTTTACCCTCGGTAGTGATTGAGTTCGTTCATTAATTGGATTGCTTTCTAAGTATTTATTATAAGAGTTTGCGTGTGCTTCTGCACGTTTTTGTATTTCTAATTTTCTTTCGGGTTCAGTTAAATTTTCTAACCCACTTGTTATTCTTTTTAATGCATCAGATTCACTTTCTTTTGGATGAAAAAAATATCCGTTGCTACTTATAAATATTACAAATGAGTGAACAATTAATAATTTATTTAGTTTTAATAGCAAAATAAAAACACTATGATTACTTGCAAAGGATATGCCGTCCATCATCCAACAGATAAATTAGCACCCTGGAATTTTGAACGCCGAGAAGTGGGCGATGAGGATATTTTAATTGAAATAGATTTTTGTGGTGTTTGTCATTCAGATATACATCAAGTGCGCAGCGAATGGGCTAAAGGAATTTACCCGATGGTGCCCGGCCATGAAATTGTTGGACGAATTATAAAAGTGGGCAGTAAGGTTCAAAATTTTAAACCAGGCGAACTTGCCGGCGTTGGATGCATGGTAGATTCGTGCCAGCATTGCCACCAATGCCATACTGGACACGAGCAATTTTGCGAAGAACAAAAAACAGTTTTCACTTATAATTCTTTTGAAAAAGATGGCATTACTCCAACTTACGGAGGTTATTCCAACAGAATTGTAGTTCATCAAAATTTTGTATTACATATTTCGGACAAATTACCACTATCAGGTGTTGCTCCATTGTTGTGTGCAGGAATTACCACCTACTCTCCTATTCGAAAATGGAAGATTGGAAAAGGGCACAAAGTAGGCGTATTGGGATTGGGCGGATTAGGTCACATGGCTGTTAAATTTGCGGTGTCGCTTGGTGCAGAAGTAACAGTTTTGAGTACCTCTTCTCATAAAGAGGCGGATGCTATAAAATTAGGTGCACATAAATTTTGTATGACAAAAGACAATGAACAAACAAAGAAATTTAATTCTTATTTTAATTTTATTATAGATACTGTTTCTGCCGAACATGATTATAATTTGTATTTAAAAATGTTGGCAGCAAACGGTGTACAAATATTAGTAGGTATTCCTGCTTCGCCGATACAGTTCAGTGGTTTTAATTTATTAACTAATGGAAGAACTATCACAGCTTCTTCAATTGGGGGCATACCTGAAACTCAAGAAATGCTGGACTATTGTGCAGAACACAACATCATTTCCGATATTGAATTAATACCAATAAATTATACTAATGAAGCTTATGAAAGAGTTTTAAAAAGTGATGTAAAATATCGATTTGTAATAGACATGAAAACATTGGAATAAAACAGAGGAGGTTGACTTTAAGTCAACCTCCTCTGTTTATTTTTTTTGCATCTTTTAGGCAAATTTTAAAAATTCATCTTCAATACTTCTAAATTTAAAATTCACCGCATCTATCAGATAATTTTGTTTTAATTTCCAAGGATATTCAGAACCTTGACTGGGCAAAACTCCTGCTTGAATGGCTCTTTGCACATATCCTGCGCCAAAATTAAGTGCTGGTTCTTTTTCAATTGGCTTATCTGATTGAACAACAAATATTTTCTTTTTTTTCTTTTCTGTTTCATTAATTAATTTACAGAAAAATTCCCCCACCATATCCGCTTTTAAAGTCCATGAAGAATTGGTGTACCCTAAAATAAAAGCAAAATTTGGAATATCTTTTATCATTGTACCTTTGTAAACGATACCATCGGATGCTTTAAATTCTTTACCATCCATATATGTTTTTACCCCTCCTAACATTTGTAATTCCAAGCCAGTTGCCGTAACAATAATATCCGCTTTTATTTTTTTCCCAGACTCCAAAAGAATACCGTCTTCTACAAATTTGTCGATATGATCCGTTACTACACTTGCTTTGCCACTTCTGATGGCTTTAAACATATCACCATTGGGAACAGCACAAAGACGTTCGTCCCAAGGATTATATTTTGGTGTAAAGTGTTTGTCTATATCATATCCTTTGGGTAATTGTTTTTTTACATGTTGCCTGAAATACATTTTCATCAATTCCGGTTGTTTTTGGCAAAGATTGTAGCTTGAAATCTGCAAACCTATTTGTGCTGCTCTATTCAAACCATATTGTACATCCATTGGAAGATTTTTCAAAAATGCTTGCGGTATCAAACTTCTATTAGGAATACTGGCAATATAAGTTGGCGAACGTTGTAACATAGTTACATGTTTTGCTTTATCTGTCATAGCAGGCAAAAGTGTTACCGCTGTTGCACCACTGCCAATAATTACTACTTCTTTGTTAGAATAGTCTAAATTTTCTGGCCAAAATTGAGGATGTAATATTTCCCCTTTAAATTTCTTTTCCTCTTTAAATTTAGGTTGATGAGCATGATCATAATTGTAATAACCTAAACAGGAAATAACATATTTAGCGTGGTATTTTATTTCTTTTTTGATTACATTGTCGTGGCAAGTAACCGTCCAAGTACTAGTTTCGGTGTTCCAATCGGCTCTAATTATTTTAGAATTAAATCGGATATTTTTATCTATTTTATTTTCTGCAGCCGTTTCTTTAATATAATCTAAAATAACACCACCTCCGGCGATAGATTCTTTGTGCTTCCATGGTTTAAAGTTATAGCCTAAGGTAAACATATCAGAATCGGAGCGAATACCTGGATAGCGAAATAAATCCCATGTTCCACCCATAGATGGTCTGTTTTCAAGAATAACATAAGATTTATCTTTGCAATTTTTTTGAAGATGACATGCTGTGCCAATACCCGAAAGTCCAGCTCCCATAATAATCACATCAAAAGTATTTTTTTCCATATTGAGAAATTTTGTTAATCTAAATTAAAAGACATTTTTGTTAAATGCACTTTACGAATGATAAATTGTCAAAATATGATTTAAATAAGTATCCTTTGATAATTTTATTTTAGTGTATTTAGCTGAAATATTTTATTGCAAAATTATTATGTAAATTAAGAAATAAAAAGAAGTGTTCTACGGAACACTTCTTTTTAGAATATTTTGATAAAATAGCAATTAATATTCGCCTGCTTTAATAGGAATATTAGGTTTTGTACTAATTCCTGACTCTATAATTGTTATACGATTTAAACGCAATGGTGTACTTTCATTTATTACCATTTCTGATTTGTAACGTATCCAACCGTAATAGGCATTATGCATCACACTATCAGTAGCTACAAATCCTAAAAAAATAGTTTGGTCAGCATTTTTAGAAGCAGGATATTTTGGTGTATCTCCCCAAAATACCATAGAATGTAAATAATAACTATTATCCGTTCCTAATTTAACATTACTATTAGCCAAAGTTTCATTATAGGCATAACTGTATAAACATTGAGGTTGATTATTATCATTGTTTACGGCAAATTGAATGTCGTTTCTTGTAGGCTTTATCAATTGTGCAATTTGATAAAAAGTACTTTCAAAAATATTAAAATCATTTACACCATTGCCATCTACATCAAAAGCATACCCTATGGAATCTACTACTACATGGTTATAAACTCTATGTATAATATTCGAATTTGGTACGCCTCCGCTGGGTGGTATTGGCAAGATAGGAATACAGCCTTGTGTTACAAAAAGGGCAATTGCACTTATGCTTATTACTTTAAAAATTTTTAACTTTTTCATGTTTCTTATTATTAATATTCAAATTTATAAAAAAAAAATGAAGCGGTATATTAAATTTTAATGCAGTAAAACAACTATTATAAATCTAAAAACTTCTTTCTCAATTCAGGAGTCGGCAGCATACAGCTTTCTTTTTTTCCAAACCATTTGTAGCGGTTTCGGGCTATAGTATCATATACAAAATCTGTAAGAAATATAGGAAGGATAGAAAACACTAGTAATGACTTCCAAAAACCATTAAAATATGTTGCAATTTTGAATGCTGCTGCTGATTTAAAATAGGTTTTTTGATTATCTATAAATACAACTCCTTCTAAGTTTTTTGGCATTTTATAATAATCCAATAATTGTTGTCCAAGCGGGGATTGTAAACTTGCAAATAATAGTGAATTAGAAACGTCGTGTTTTATGATAAACTGCACACTGCTTTCACAAAAATTACATACTCCGTCAAAGAGTACTATTTTGTTTAATGCTTTTAATTCAGTTGTGTTCATTCAGTATAATTATTCTGTTTTTATAAATTTTGCTGTTCCAATTTGGTGGGTGAGCAAGTTGCTTATTTTTATAACATAAATCCCTGTTGGTAGTTCATGTATGTCTATATAATTCGATGTAGAGAGTGTTTGCTGTTGTATTAAAACGCCGTTCAAATTATAAATTTCAAGTAAATTTTTATCTATTATTCCGTCCACAAAAAGTATGTCTTTTGCAGGATTTGGATAAATTTTCACTTCGTATTTTGGTGCTTTACTTTCTTTTACTGGAGTTAACCTTCCTGGCAATGCTTTTCCCATTACCGGATTCATAATCATCGTTCCTTGTAAGGCTGACTCCCGCCATTTATTGGTGTTTCCTTCTACATAAAAATTATAGGGAGAGCGATTGTTATTTCTGTCAAAACCTACTACTAAAGACAATTTATTATCCACGATTAAACCAACTGCAAAAGTATCATTCAATACCAATGGATAAGTAGCGCCATTTAATAAAAACGCTGGTTTTATGGGTACATAATAAAATCCATTGATAGTGTCAACACCATATTCCTGTATCAAATCAGCTATTTTTAGATTGGGTTGTTGGTAAATTAAATCATTTTCATTGTAAACTGAATTGCGGGAAAAATTTTTCCAAACACACACACTAAATACTGCTAAATGGTTATCAGGTTTTACTGGGTAAAATTGAAATTTAATGGCTTGCAAAGTATCTGGTTTTCTCAATCCGTATTTTACAGCCATTTTATAAAAATCTATTCCTGTGTTGGTTTTTAAATCACCAATAATATATCCTCTTTCGGGCGTTCCATCATCATAAGCAAAGTAATTACTAAATATTTGCCGATGTGTAACTTTATTATTGGCTAATACTTTTGCAGGCTCTCCTGCTTCTGCCGATACATCAAAATGATAATCTACTTTTATTACAACGGTATCTCCCGTTAAATCTAATGGAATATTGAACTTCGGATATTTTATTTCATTTGTAGTTACTGGACCAAAATCTCTGGATGGACCATTGAACGAATAAACTGTCGCACCTGTCTTCTCTACTTTTGCTTCAAAATAATCCACAATATCTGTTGTCGGATTATTGAAATTATTTTTCACAAAAACACTTATTGTATCTGCCAAATCTGTTGTATCAAATTGATGGTAGGGCATTACATAATAATGTTTTAAAAGACTTGGTGGCAAAAATCCATAAGCCATATCTTTAATATGTTGTTCGGATACGGTGTCTCTATTTTTATCTATTTTTACATAATCCACGTGCCAAGTGTCATTGGCTCCATTCAAATTCCCAAACGATTGAAATCTAAATTGAAAATTCCCATTCAAATAAATAGAATCTATTTTAATAAAAACTTGTCTGAATTTCGCACTGTCTAATGCTGTTGACTGCCAAACAATGTTCCAATTACTAGCAGTGTCTTTAAACTGTACGGTTAATAAATCACTGGGGGCACTTGGAGATTCACCATATTCGCCTTGTAAAAAAAAGAAGCTCAAAAAGACGTTACTACTTCCTGTTAATCCGGCTAAGTTTATTGGGTTGGAGGTCAATTTATCTGCTGGTCCATTTACAGTATTGGGAGAATTACTATAAGGATTCCCATTTGCATCTGTTCCGTCAAAAGTAGCAACACCAACTGTTATTGTTTCTTTAGGATAAGTTGTATTAATAAATACAAAATTATCTTGCCATAATGCAGGATTAGGATAAATTTCACTTTGATAAAAGTCGTCAAAAAAGGGTAACGACAAAGCGGTGGTTCTTTTGTTTGCTTTTTCTTTTATAAATGTCGCATTACTTGCCTCATTCATTTTTGGATGTTTATACAAAGGAGTCAGCGATTCTGATTGTCCAAATGAATGAAGCGTATATCCAACCAAGAAAAAGTATATAATGAGAATGCGCATAAATTATTCTTTTTTATCACCACCTAATTGGCGAATAAATAAATTAACGGTATTTCCGGGTCCTAAATTTTTAGCTTGCCCAAATTTCGGATCTTGGTCATATACATAAGCAGCAAGGGTATCTTCGATGGTGCCGTCTGCAAACAACATTCCAATATTTAAGTGCACAGCTTCCAGCACAGCTCTTGCTTCCAACACGGTCAAATCTGTTACTGGTGGCACTTCGGCTACTTGGTTTCCAAAGCCATCTCCTAATACTAATTCAATCATAGTTCCTTTGGGAACTATGCTGCCTGGTTTTACAATTTTCCCGTTCACTTGTATATTCAACACGGCATCTTTTGCCATATCTGGCACATAAGATATATTTCCAACTTTCAGCCCCCAACTGTTTAAAATCAATTCTGCTTGTCTGCGAGAGTTATCAATAATAAAAGGAATTTTAACACTGGGCGGTGAAGAGGCATTTAATGTTAAATATATTTTTCTATCTGCTTTTACTTTAGCCCCTTTTGCTGGTTGCTGATCTAAAACAGATAATGGTGGTTTGGTATCGTCATAAGTAGAATCTGCAATCATAAAATCTAAATCATAATCATTCAGCTCCTTTTTGGCGTCAAACAATGATTTTCCTTTTATACTGGGAACAACTACAAATTCACCATGATTGGTGTACCAATTCAAGCCCATAAACGTAACTATTAAAAGTGCAATTGTTGCCCCGATAATATACAATATGGTTAAACCCGTTTTTCCCATTCCTATGGATTAATCTTTAAACGTCAAATATATCCAATTATGTTGTAAAGGAGATTTATTTTAAAATAAAATTAGCATTTTATTGTTCATATTTTGTTAGTAACTCTATCTTTACCATCTGAAATAAAAAGAACAATGTCTGTAAAAAAAATCGGTTTAGTTTTTGGTGGCAAATCACCGGAGCATGAAGTATCTATTATATCTGCCAGAAATATCTATAATGCTATTGATAAATCAAAATTTAAGGTTGAGTTAATTGGCATTAATCAGAATGGGCAATGGTTTTTAGAAACAGAAACAAATTTACAGGATAAAAACTGTAGAATTGGACATTCGGGTGTTCAATTAGCAGTAGTTTTTGGAAATGAGCAAAATCAATTCATCCGACTGGATAATCAGGTCTATTTAGATAAATTAGATGCAATTTTTCCTATTACACACGGACCGAACGGCGAAGATGGAACATTGCAAGGAATTTTTGTTCAATTAAATATTCCTTTTGTTGGTCCTGGGGTTTTAGGTTCTGCGGTGGCGATGGATAAAGATTTTACCAAACGAATTTTAAGAGATGCTGGTATTGGACATGCCAAGGGAATTACATTTTTCAAACATGAATTAAATACCGTTTCCTACCAAAATACGAAAAAAGAATTAGGCGAAGTAATGTTTGTAAAACCTTGTAATATGGGTTCTTCCGTTGGGGTAAGTAAAGTAACGAATGAAGTAGAATTTCATAAAGCTCTACAAGAAGCATTTAAATTTGACACTAAAGTATTGGTAGAAAAAGCAGTTTTTGGGCGGGAGCTGGAGTGTGCCGTATTGGGTAACGAACTAATAGAAGCGAGTACTGTCGGTGAAATTATTATGGAAAAAGGATTCTATGATTTTGAGAATAAATATGTCAATAACAATGCAAAAATATTTATTCCGGCGCCTAATATTTCTGAGGAGCAATTAAAGAAGATACAACAAACTGCCCGAAAGGCTTATTATGCTTTAGGCCTGGAGGGATTATCGCGCATAGATGTATTCTTAACTGAAGAGGAGGAGGTTATTGTAAATGAGCCAAATACCTTACCAGGGTTTACTGCAATTTCCATGTATCCAAAACTTTGGGAAGCATCTGGATTGAAATATGCTGATTTAATAGAAAAATTAATCGAATTAGCCATTTATAGGCACCAAAAAGAAAACCAATTACAACGCACCAGATTGTAATTTATTATCAAAAAACGACCGAATTCTAATTCATAACCGCCATTTACTAAATATATTATTTGCAATACATACTTTTTTATACTTTAGTCGTATAAAATCATAAAACAATGAAAAGTACATTTTTTCTGTGCTTTGTTGTAATATCGTTTACAGCACTGGCACAACGAAGGAATGAAACTAAAAACCCTCTTATTGGAACTTGGAAATTCACTCAGCAAAGTAAAATGAGTGTTGACAGAACGTCTTCCAAATACTTTCCTATCTACAAGACAGAATATTTTGTACTTGATGCTGGGCAAAAATTCAAGCATTTCTTTTTAGATGCAGACAATGTTTTGGTAAAAGTATTAGAAGGAAAATGGACGGCAACGAACAATAAATTACGGATGAAGTATTCAACTATTAAATACGAGTTCGATACTGATTTCTTTTGCTTGGATGATGAGCTTTTATTAGGAAGCAATTTCAAATTTCTTACATTTACCAAGCAAGAAAACGACAGCTATAACTTAGCTTTAAAGTAGATTTATATTACTCTTTTCTAAATGCTTTTACGGGTCATTTTGTATGGTTGTAAAATATTTATCACACCAAGATTGCCGATGCGAAAAAATTATACAGATGTGAGAGCATTATTGCACTGTTTTTTCTGCAAATAATTCTGCTAATTTGGAGGCTAATGCTTGCCCTCTTAAATTTTTAGCTATTACTTTTCCCGTTTTATCTATCAAGAAAGTATTGGGAATGGATTGCACATGATACAATTGAGCGGCTGAAGAATTCCATCCAATTAAATCGCTGACATGGCTCTTCCATATTAATCCATCTTTTTCAATGGCTTTTTTCCATTGGTCAGTATTGGTATCTAATGAGACGGAGAAAACTTCAAAACCTTTGTCGTGATATTTTTTATATAATTCGACAACGTTTGGGTTTTCGGCCCTGCATGGGCCACACCATGACGCCCAAAAATCTAATAAAACATAGTTCCCTTGCAAACTTTTCAATTCTATCGTATCTCCGTTTGTGTTGCGCAAAGCAATATTTGGAGCCATCGAATTTAGCGCAACACCGCCTTCATTTTCTGCCACAACAGCATCTCTATATTGCTGGGTTTGCTTGTACCAACCATCAATATATTTAGAATCAGGGGAGGCTTTGTGCAATCGATCTACTACTTCTACTAAATAAGCAACTTCATCTTGCATAATTGGGCCTAAATAACTTAATGCAAAACAGGCAACATCATTATTTGGTTCCTCTTCTATAAATTTCTTGACAAAGCTTATATATTCTTTCTTCTTTATATCAAATAAAACAGACAAGGAGTCTTTTGTTGCAGGAGTCGCTGTTCGAACACTTTTATAAGATGCATCTAATCCATCTATATGTGTATGTACATTTTTAGAAAATTGTTGTATGGAAACAGAAGCTTTATTTCCTGTTGCTTTATAATTTTGTAATTGTTTTAAGTCGGCTTCTATTTTTAAATGGGCTTTAGGTTCTATATATAAATAAATAGCTTGGTATATATCGTCACCAAAACGCAAGCGATAAATTCCTTTTGTAGAATAATTTTTTAATTCAAAAGCATTATTATGAATAGAAACTGTATCTATCACTTCGGGTACTTCGCCCGATATATCTTCCAAATAAACGATTGTTTTTTCACCATTTTGAATTTTTCCATCTATAGTGTAACCATTGAAGTATTTACAAGATGACATTAACAAAATGATGGCAAGAAAGAAGCTGATTTTTTTTATAGTTGAAAACATATAAAATTGATTTTCTGAATAACAATATATTGTTTAAGTAGTTTAAGTTCGTATTTAAAATTTGAGTTACGAATGAATATTTATCAAAAATAACGTGGGTATTAACGGATTCGAACCGGTGACCTCTACCCTGTCAAGGTAGCGCTCTAAACCAACTGAGCTAAACACCCTATCATTTAAGTTTTAAAACTCGTCTGTTACACAACCTTCAGAAGCAGAAGAAACTGTTTTAGCGTATTTATACAATACCCCTTTTTTAGCTTTCAATTCAGGCAATACCAATTCTTTTCTTCTTTCTTCTATTATTTCTTCTGATACAATTATGTCTATCGTATTATTAATTGCATCAATAATGATTTTATCGCCATCTTTTATCAAAGCAATATTTCCGCCATTTTGTGCTTCTGGCGTTACGTGTCCTACCACAAAACCATGTGAGCCACCGCTAAAACGACCGTCTGTAATTAATGCTACGTCGCTGCCTAAGCCTTCGCCCATTAATACAGAAGTAGGCTTTAGCATTTCAGGCATTCCTGGTGCACCTCTTGGGCCAACATATCGGATAACAATTACATTTCCTGCTTTCACTTTCTTGGCCTGCATCGCATTGATAGCTTCTTGTTCGCTGTCGAAGCAAATAGCTGTTCCTTCAAAACGCTCGCCTTCTTTTCCGGTAATTTTTGCTACGGCTCCTTCTGTTGCAATATTTCCATATAAAATTCTGATATGTCCTGTTTTTTTCAATGGATTGGACAGTGGATATACTAAATCTTGTCCGTCTTTTAAATCTGGTAAGTTTTCTAAATTTTCTTCAATTGTTTTTCCAGTAACGGTGATACAATCGCCGTGCAACATACCTTCTCTCAATAATATTTTCATTACTCCTGGTACACCTCCTATTTTATGTAAGTCTTCCATTACATATTTTCCACTTGGTCTAAAATCGGATAAAACGGGTGTAATTTCAGCTAATCGGATAAAATCATCTAACGTAACTTCAACGCCAATTGCTTTTGCCATTGCTATTAAATGCATTACGGCATTGGTACTTCCTCCTAAAACAAATACAATTCTGATAGCATTTTCAAATGCTTTTTTTGTCATAATATCAGAAGGTTTTATATCTTTTTCTAATAATGTTTTAATGGTTGCTGCAACTGTTTTTAATTCATTTTTTTTGTCTTCAGAAACGGCAGGATTGCTGGCAGAATACGGCAAACTCATGCCCATGGCTTCAATGGCAGATGCCATGGTATTGGCTGTGTACATACCGCCACAAGCACCTGGCCCGGGACAAGCACAACTAACGACACCTTTGAAATCCTCATCGGAAATGCTTCCGGCAAATTTTTGTCCTAATGCTTCAAAAGCAGATACAACATCTAAAGGTTTATTTTTATAATATCCTGGTTCAATTGTTCCACCATAAATCATAATTGATGGGCGATTTAAACGAGCCATTCCCATGATTACGCCTGGCATATTTTTATCACAACCGGCTACCGAAATAATTCCATCGTAATATTGTGCACCGGCATTGGTTTCTAAAGAATCTGCAATCACATCGCGAGATACTAATGAATAGCGCATACCAGCAGTTCCCATTGAAATACCGTCAGAAACACCGATGGTATAAAATCTCAATCCAATTAAATCTTGTTCGTTCACGTATTGTCTAACTTCCGTTGCAAAGTCATTCAAGTGCATATTACAAGGATTGCCATCCCAACCTACAGAACAAATGCCTATTTGTGCTTTTTTTAAGTCTTCATCTGTAAGACCGATTGCATGCAACATCGCCTGTGCAGCTGGTTGAGTTTCATCTTGTGTAATTGTTTTGGAATATTTATTTAATTCTGCCATGATATAAAATTAAGTGCCTAAAATACGGAAAGTTTAAGCAATTATTGACCAATATAATTAGCAAGATAGGATTTATTACTATTTAATAATGTTTGCTTGTGCAAATTATTCTATATAGTATCTTGTTAGATAAAAAAATTACGTAGATATATTCAAATGCAATTAAAATTAAAAATATACAGTTTTAAAAAGCT
>JBDKHK010000009.1:0-5642 GCA_039797705.1 Bacteroidota bacterium | reverse complement strand
GAATGGGCCAGTGCGTGGCGGACGCCGGACGAATCGGGGCTTAATATAAGTCGCGTGATGCGAACAAATTTTGGGGACACGACGGCCAAAATTTTTCGTGAGCATAGCGACTCGCTTGATTGTTCCATTCCTTTTCCAAATTACCGAATCCAAAAGCAAAGAAAGAAATCATTGATCTAAAGGAAAAAATAAATATCACGGGCTTTAATATTAATAACTTCCTGAATTGAGTCCATGGGGGGAGTATTCAAGGAACTTGTATATTGACTTTACCTGGTAAAGAGTGATCATCTTTATTGGGCTGGATGGAGGAATCGTCACTACAAACAAGGTACTAAGTACCGAGACACAGTCAAGATTCTCCATCCTTAAATTATTTGTTAAGTTTACTTGGCAGAACAAATAATCTGGCTATTTATAAATTTTCTTTTTCCAAAAAACTGCTTTTAAGCAGGTCTTTGATATCTTATTCTTTTTAAATTAAAATACAATGGAAAATATTAATGCATTACAAGAATAGGATGTCAACACCATATGCCAAAAGATCAATTATTAGCGGAAAATTTTTTTTCATTGAATCAATTATCCATGAGTGAGATCAATCTTGCTGAGCAGAATTCAGATGCACTTGACCAGTTAATTAAGCAACACCTTTATCCACATTTATCCGACACACGAACGCCAACTTATTATCGGGGTAGAAATAATCTTAACGATTTAAACCAATTTGTTTATCAAGACGAAAGTGTATTACACAGCGATCAATTCAAATGGTTGCAATCAGAATTAAGTTGTACTGTTAACCATATTCGATTATGGGGGGGCAGGTATCAGATTGAAGGTGTTGAGGGCCTATCAGGTTTTTTGCAAAAACTAGAACAGCCTAGTGATGGAATGACATTGCTATATGGTGATGGAAAGCGGCTACTCGAAAAAATAGCGATTTTATTAGATGAACCGTTGATTAAATTACAAGAGCGTCAACGGATTATGGTTAATTTGCTGGCAGATAATGAGTTAGAACGTTGTATTGCCGGTTGTTACTTACGACTTGCTACCGCTGCCTTTCGATTAGAGGAAAATTTAGATGGAAATATCCAAATTAAGCAGTGGTTACGTTCCTATGGCAGGAATGTGGCAAGTAATCTTGCCGCAAGACGTCCCTTTGCCATGCCAGATAGCTATCAAGTGCTGATTTGTAAAGCATCAGGTAGTGGGGTCGAACAGAATTTGTTACACGCGCATAATTATTTACTGATGGAAGCCAATGCACATGGATTTCCCATTGGTATAGAGCCGGATCAAGGCGCGATCGAATTGGGAAATGCTTTACAGCAATCGGATAAAAGAACCATTGTTGCGGTCTATATTAAGGATTTGGAGCAGCAAATTACTGCCAAAGGTTTCGTCAATTATATCAGCGAAAAATTTCAAGAGAGTTTTACAACGATTATGTCGAGTGATCATGCCTTTGTTGAAAAAAGAGATCTTATCTTAAGTAAACTGAATGTATTAGGCGAAGATGCTTGGTTTAGAACGAATAGAGTCGGTTTAAATGAAATATTCGATGAAGAGGGTCAATTAAAAGGCGTGGATGCCCTAAAAATAACCATAGCACAACAGAGCATATTAATTTTATAAGCGTATCTTTGGGCGCCCAGGGGAATCGCGCTTAAAATCTTGATGAATTAGGGCTTTAGCGAGATATAGAGAGTCCCAGCCGAGGTATGTAGGTTCTAACTTAAATGCTACAAGGAAGTTAAACTAGTCGTATTTTGAGAGTAGAAATGGGCAAGTGTTTTAATCAAATAACAAAAGAAGATAGAATTGCAATAAATCATCTGTTAAAGGCAGGAATAAATAAAACTAGGATAGCTAATCAATTAGGCTTTCATCGTTCAACAATTTATAGAGAAATTGAACGTCGTAGCAATCGATTAGGATATATGCCATTTCTCATGGAACGGAAATTGGCAGAGAATCGAAAAAGGGGATTAAAACTAGATAGCAATAAGCAACTAAGAAGTTATGTATTTAAAAAATTACAGTTATCTTGGTCACCTGAACAAATAGCAGGGCGCTTAAAAATGGAAAACAAGGGAAAAAGTGTAATTTGTCATGAAACAATTTACTCCTACCTCTACAGTGATTATGGGATACGCTAGGACACTGGGGAGGCGATTTAATGCAGTTTGGTAAGAAAACTAAAACGAATTTGATTACATTACGTGAACGGCAAAGTCGCTATATGCTTGCTATTAAAAATAAAAATCGTAAAGCGGCTAGCACAGCTAAAAGAATAATTAAAGCTTTTGATAAGCTTGGCAAGCACCGTATCTCAAGCTTAACCCTGGATAATGGCTCCGAGTTTACTAGACATGAAGAGATAGCTGAAAAATTAGGTATAAAAACTTATTTCTGTGAGCCCTATAAATCTTACCAAAAAGGGACAATAGAAAATGGTAATAAACAATTAAGAGAATGGTTTTCTAAAAACGCGTCGATTGATGAAATTTCACCTAGAACAGTCCGATCGAAATTAAAGTTGCTGAATCAAAGGCCGATGAAATGTTTAAGTTACAATACGCCGAGCGAGATATTTTATCGTAGACGAACTGTTAATAATTTACTTGATAGTAAAAGTAATCTCATGTCAAACTGATGTAAGTCATTAATTTAATGAGTATTTTTTGGGCTTGTTGCATTTGGCCTTAGAACGTACCCATGCGCCGCTATATCCGATAACTTTTATTATCGGAAGTTAGTTTTACGCCCGAACGGCGGATCCAAATCATAAGTGCAACGCTCTTTTAAAGTACTTTTTTTCACTACATGCGTAACTTTTGCATGCTATGACTTAATTTATTTTGATTAGTCGGCTCTTGATCTAAATTTAAAATAAAACTATATCTATCAGGATAAGTCAGGATAAGATCATTACCACGCTGAGTAGGAAAAAAACATCTCTTACCATTATCAAAAAAATTACCGTCTCTAAATTTTCTAAAATTATCATTGAGCTGAGTTTTTTCATTGCATATATTCAATTCATATTCTGTTTGAAATGTCATTAATATAGGATAGTCAGGCTTAATCGACTTCGGAAATACCTGATTAACTATTTGGCAAAATATATGCTGTCTACCGTTGCTTTCGGTGAAATCTCCATTACGCATTATCCCAAAATTAATAGAGTGCGGCGGTATAATTGCGCTCATTTCACTGGGGTTAGAGGCATCTGCACAAATGAAACTCACATTTTCATAAGCTTTATATCTAGCTTTGTTATCTTCAACTATAGCGCTGTTATTATCTATGCCAATATAATTAATTTTCTTATTTTGATGTTGAAAATACACGATTAAAGGTAGGATCTCATTAGAGATACCACAAGCCAAACTAAGAATTGTAAAAGTATCTTCGTGTTTTTTTTGGGGAAAAAACTCAAACAGTTTTAATCCATCTATAATTGAATAAAAACCAGTTGCTATCGCTGATTCACCTTCAAGTTCCGACGGTGAAGTAATTTTTTGGCATTCTTTTTTTAATATAGAATGTATTAAACTAAAATAGCAGGAACCTTCTTTGATTAAGCCTGCATGAAGAGAATTTAAATATTCATCACCTTCTCTAAATAAGTCACACGGCTTTTTTCCGAGTTTATTTACAGAAAGATAGTCAACGCCATATTGGATTAACAATTGAATAGTTTTACTATAATCTGCAGAATTACCTTTATGTATTTCTATTGCCTTAAAACAGGCCCAATGCAAGGCTGTATTTCCGTTAGAACTTTGACTGTCTATATTAAACCTTGAACTTCCACTATTCCTATTTCCATCTAAAATTTCTTGAACTTTTTCAAACTCGCCTTTTGCGGCGTGTTTACGCAGTAAAAGCTCTTTATCTTGCGAATTATTCTTTAACATATTTTATTCCCTAAATTGTTTATATTACTATAACTATAGTAAAAATAGTATATGCAATTTAGACAATACTCCTAGTTAAAATCCCCCAAACTTATCTAATCATTGTATAGTATTTTCATAAAAAACCTCCGTCGGCGTAGCAAAACCTAGTGATTTTCTAGGCCGGTTATTCAATCTATTCATAATGAGTTCAAGATCATCGGCTGTGACTGGACTGAAGTCGCATCCTTTCTTCAAATACTGCCGGATTAAGCCGTTTGTATTCTCATTGAGCCCACGTTCCCACGAGGAATAAGGATGGGCGAAATAAAATTCAGTTTCTAATTCCTGGCTAATTTTTTCGTGATAAGCAAACTCAGAGCCGTTATCCGCCGTGATTGTTAGTACATTATTTGTTATGGGTTTCAGGGATGAAATAATAGAGGAAGAAACTAAATCGGCTTTCTTTTTCTCTATAATATCCTCCAAACTAAATTTAATAATCTAAAAAACATTACTTTTATTCGTTAGCAATTAATTTTTAAAAAAATTATTTAAATTTATCTTTAAATAAAAGATCATAAATATAATTTATATCACGTTCTTTTTCTATTATCACTCTCCTATTCAAGTCGAGCAAAAATAATAATTTACTTTTCTTATGTTCATCTATTAATTTTTTTATTTCTATTTTATTTTTTTTGTAATAAAAATCTATATATTTGCGCAAAAGTATCAAAAGGTCATTAATGAATTTTTGTATGTATCGTGTGTATAATTCTAGATCACGATTATTTAATGTAAGTAAGATGCTTATACCAGTTACAAATAACTTAAAACTTTGATATTGGGAAATTTCAACCCCCTTATTATTATTGTTTAATAAATCTTCAATATTTTTAATATCTTCTTCTTTTCTATAATTTTTTTCTAAATAAAATTTGAGGGGGGATATTCCAAAATTATAGAGTTTAATAACTTCTATTGCTTCCAATAAATGTTTCAAGTTAATTAAGTGATCTTGAAAACATTCAATCTTACATTCATTGACAAGGACGAAATTCAATTTAATAATTTCTTGTTTAATTGATATTAATATATTTCCAGAAGAATCTCCATTTTTATTCAAAGATATTTCGCTTAATCTATTTGCAAGATATTCGATTTGATTAATAGATTTTGTTATTGATTCCCAATTTTTAATCCTTTTGAGAAAAAACATTCTACAAATTTTATTTATTTGTTTATATATTTGAGAAATAATATTTAATGTAATGCTAGTGGTGATCATACCAGTCAACCTCTCCCTGTAACTGAAGAGGTAGTTTGAAATTGGTTATACACATAAATTGAAGCCATATAGCCAATGAATGTAGAGATGGTTAAAATTATGGTTAATCTGAATAATCTTGGAATAACTGATATTATTTCGTTTAGCTGTAGTTTTTGCGTCTGCATGAGAAGGTTTTTTATTATATCAAATCTATTATTTAAAATAAATTCCTGTTTAGGAAAATTCAGATTCATCAAGCTAAGGCTTCTAGACCTTTTTTTTCTACTAGATTAAGTAGCTTTAATGAAGTTCCACTGGGGTGTTTCTCTCCAGTTTCCCATTTTTTAATAGTAGATGGTGTTATATTTAAAAAAGCAGCAAACACCGGCTGGCTCACTTTCTCACGCAATCTAAGGCGTTTTATCTGACGAGGACTTAATTCATGCACAGGAGGTAAACAC
>JBDKHK010000008.1:0-8268 GCA_039797705.1 Bacteroidota bacterium | reverse complement strand
GTAGCAGAATTTTCTATGTTTAGTTTAAAAGGGAATCCTTTTGATTGGAAAAAAAATAAATACAGAGTGTTACTTTTAATTTTTGCTGTCCCTCAAATTATCTTTTTAAACTGGTTGGGATTGAGCACTATCATTTTAAGCTATATTATATTTGCTTATTTACATAATTCGCTTAACAAAGCAACTTAGTTATTCATTCTTCATTTAGTTCTTGCATAGATGTATCTAAATTATCTGCAATATTTTCGAGATAATATTGGGCTAAATCCTTATCCTCCTCTTTTACCATCAATTCGAAATGAGCGATACCAAATTGCAATTGTGCTAAATGTTCATTTTTAATAAAACAAAATAATTGTTTCTCCTCCAGTTTTATTTTTGCTAGTTCTGCATCAAACTGATTGTAATATGTTGCTACTCTCACCAGCATACTTTAAGCTAAAACAATGTACCTGCTTGTGCAGGAGGAATTTTTCCAATATGCGTATAAGCTTTTGCTGTTGCCTCCCGTCCACGAGGTGTTCGCTTCAAATATCCTTCTTGAATTAAAAAAGGCTCATATACTTCTTCAATGGTGCCAGATTCTTCACCTACGGAAGTGGCAATGGTAGTAATACCAACCGGGCCGCCACTAAATTTCTCAATTATGGTGCTCAATATTTTATTGTCCATTTCATCTAATCCATGTTCGTCCACATTAAGTGCAGACAATGCATAACGCGAAATTTCCAAATCAATTTTACCGTTTCCTTTTATTTGAGCAAAATCTCTTACTCGCCGCAAAAGAGCATTGGCAATACGCGGCGTTCCTCTACTTCTGTTGGCTATTTCTACTGCCCCTTTTTCATCAATTTCTGTATTCAAAATTTTTGCAGAACGTTTGATAATTTTTTTCAATACTTCGGTAGTATAATATTCCAAACGAAAATTGATGCCAAAACGTGCCCGCAAAGGTGCTGTCAGCAATCCAGAGCGAGTAGTTGCACCAATTAATGTAAAAGGATTTAAAGTGATTTGTATGCTGCGCGCATTCGGTCCACTGTCTATCATTATATCTATCCGATAGTCTTCCATAGCGGAATACAAATACTCTTCGACTGTTGTATTTAAGCGATGTATTTCATCAATAAACAACACATCATTGGGTTGTAAATTGGTTAATAAACCAGCTAAATCACCGGGTTTTTCTAATACGGGACCAGAGGTAGTTTTTAATTCAACTCCTAACTCGTTGGCAATAATATTTGATAAAGTTGTTTTTCCCAATCCCGGAGGACCGTGCAATAATACATGATCCAATGCTTCATCTCGTTGCTTGGCTGCTTGAATAAAAATATTCAGATTTTCGATTATCTGTGGCTGACCGGAAAACTGCTCAAATGCTTGCGGACGCAACACTTTTTCCAATTCCTTTTCGGTTTTGGATAAATACTCTCCAGCAGCATCTAAGTTGGGGTTTTGCATATTGACAAAGGTAAAGAAGATTTTTATGTTTTATGCTGTAAAAATAAAAAGCAAAAGACGAATCATTTGCACATAAAAACATTATCTGTAAACTTTATGTTAAAGGGATAAATATTGCTTATATTTGCAGCAGATATTAAGTAAAATTATATCACCAATAGATTAAAAACCGAAAAAAATTAAAAGTATATGTCAGCAGAAAAAATTTCGATGAAAGACGGTCACTTAAATGTGCCCAATGAACCCATTATACCATTTATTGAAGGGGATGGAACAGGACCCGATATTTGGCGTGCATCTGTAAGAGTATTAGATGCTGCCGTAGAAAAAGCTTACGGCGGTGCCAAAAAAATTCATTGGAAAGAAGTATTAGCCGGCGAAAAAGCCTATAAACAAACCGGCTCTTGGCTGCCCGATGAAACCTTAAAAATTATTGAAGAAAATTTAATTGCTATCAAAGGACCATTGACAACTCCCGTTGGTGGTGGCATTCGTTCATTAAATGTGGCACTTCGCCAGTTATTGGATTTATATGCTTGTGTTCGGCCGGTGCGTTATTTCACGGGTGTTCCAACTAATTTCAAAGTGCCAGAACAAGTGGACATGATTATTTTTCGCGAAAACACCGAAGATATTTATGCTGGTATTGAATGGCTACAAGGTACAGACGAGTGTAAGAAAATAATTAATTTCCTAAAAATAGAAATGAATGTAGGAAGTAAGATTCGTTTTTATGAAACTTCTTCTATCGGCATTAAGCCCGTTTCCTTAGAAGGCTCAGAACGTTTGATACGCTCTGCTATTGATTACGCTTTGGCGCACAACAGAAAATCTGTAACCTTAGTACACAAAGGAAATATCATGAAATTTACCGAAGGTAAATTTAAAGAATGGGGTTATAATTTAGCGGAACGTGAATACGCCGATAAAGTATTTACATGGAATCAGTACGATAGAATTTTGGCAGATGAAGGTCCGGAAGAAGCAAAAGAAGCAATGCAAAAAGCAGCAACAGAAGGTAAATTAATTATTAAAGATGCAATTGCAGATAATTTCTTACAACAAATTATTTTGCGCCCTGCGGAATATGATGTGGTAGCTACATTGAATTTGAATGGCGACTATATTTCAGATGCATTGGCTGCGCTAGTGGGTGGTATTGGAATTGCACCGGGAGCAAATATTAATTATTTGACAGGGATGGCCATCTTTGAAGCTACGCATGGTACGGCTCCAAAATACGCCAATCAAGATAAAGTAAATCCAAGTTCTGTTATTCTATCCGGAGTAATGATGTTGGAATTTATGGGATGGCAGGAAGCCGCAGACCTTATTGTAAAGGGAATGGAAAAAGCGATTGATCAAAAAACGGTTACGTATGATTTTGAACGCTTAATGACTGGGGCTACTTTGTTAAAATGCTCTGAATTTGGAGATGCTATCATCAAGAATTTCTAATAGATTTTTTAGATAAATTTAAAGCTCGGCATTTGCCGAGCTTTTTTTATGAAAAATATTTATCTTTAAATAAATCATTTGCTATGAAAAAAAATCTGTTACTATTAATGGTTGGTGTTTTTACATTATTTGGATGTAAGAAAACAAAAAATATCCCAACAGATACTTGTACGGTTGAAATTACACACTCACTAAAAAATCCATACATTATTTCAGAAGCAACTCAATTTAAAAAAGAGCAAGCCACACATCAATATGTTCGGTTTCATATTTATAATATCGAACAGTATCAAGCATTAGAAAAGCAAGGTGTGTTTTTGTTAGACCATCCATTTGAAATTGCTCCTGATAAAAATTTACAATATCCAACAGGGCATACGTCTAAATATGGAGTGTATTATGGAGTTGTACCATCCAATGTAAATCTGGCAGGGTTTGATTTTGAAAAATTGAATGATTTGTATATGCCGAATACAAGTGCCCTTTCTAGAAAAAATAATGATTCTCCAAAACAATTTTCTGGACAGGTTAAATTCTTTGACCCCATTGCAAATGAAATGTTGCCCTTGAAAGGAGTGCAAATAGTTATTAAAGATGTAACTAAAACTGCTTCAGCTATTACCGATGACAATGGTCATTTCACTTTGTCTTCAGCAGATATAACTTCAGATACTGTTGAGATTTTATTGAAATTTGATAATGACTATATGGAAATTCATACCTTAGATATGAATAATCTATTGGGGATATTTAGCGCAAATACGTTCTCTTTAGGATTTAAAGAATCTTGCACTTTCACCGATTTGAATGTAGAAATTGGCAATCAATTTTCAAATGCTGCGCTACAACATTCTTGTGCTGCCTTACATTCTTTAAATGAATATAAAAAATTTGCAGCAGAAAATAGTTTCTTGATGCCTGATAAAAAATTCTTATTTTGGTTAGGAAAAGAAGCGCCCATTAGTACTGCTTATGCTACGCCGATGTTGCGAAATCTTACTTTACAAGGAATTTCTAATCCCACCGGATTAATTAGTAAATTATTTGGATTGCCCGAGCCTATTGCACAAGTTTTGGCACTTATAGTAAAAGACCAACTACCGGATGTGTATGCTCCATTTTACAATAAATACGCAACGGTAGCTAGAATTTCCTTTATAGAAACCTTATTCCATGAGCTTTCCCACGCAAGTCATTTTGCAAAAGTAGGAGCTACTTTTTGGGTTCCTTATATTGAATATATTTATACTCATGGCGGATATGGAGAACGTTCTTTTGCCAATTCAGGCATTATTGCTGTTTCTGAATCTTGGGCAGAAGATTTATCTAATATCGGATTGTATTACATTTATAAAAAGCAACTTTATTTAGATCACGGCGAACGTCCGATGCGAGATTGGATTCCTTATGGAATATATTATGATTTATATGATAGCGGAAATAATGAACCGTTTGATAATGTTTCAGGTATTACCTTTCAGCAAGCCTATAACCTTCTTACTAGTGACGTAAGAGATATGGGAATATTAAAAACTAAATTAAAAACTAATTTCCCTACACAACAGAATGCAATAGATGTTCTTTTTGCGTATTACGGTTATTGATTATTTTTATCCAAAATCATATACATATTTTCTAGTTCGAAAATGATTTTTTCAAATTCTGTTTTTATAAAATGATAAGAAGAAATCTCCAATCGTACTTGTGTACTTAATGTATTTAATGATTTAAAATCAGGCAATGATGCTATCTTTTTATCAGCAATTAAATCATCTAAAATATCTATAATTTCTACTAATTGTTGTTGGTAAGATGGCAAACCTTTAGAGGTAATATTTTCATTTTTCAGAGAAGATAAACTCAATGCAATGGATGTTATTTCTCGAGCAATACGTATATTGATACCTACCAAAGAAAAACTTTTATCTATGTTTTGTTGAATATGCTGTGGTTCAATATTCATCCGTTGTACACAAGCAAATACATCACTATTCGCTGCCTCTACTTTATTTCGTTGTTTTATCCATGAATCATTGTCTGTTTGTTCATTCAATAAATAAGCGATTATTAATTTTAAATAATTTTTATTTTGCTGCAATGCATTAGACATTAACGTAGGAAATTGTTGTTTCTCCCACATTGGCCAAAATGCGTAACCCGCCAGCACTGCCAGCACCGAGCCGATACAAGTAGATAAAACACGCCATCCAATTAATTGCCAACTTGCCATAGAGGAAATATGTAGTAAAATCACCATCATTAAGGTTAAAAAGAAAACACCCACTTTATAATTGTGTCTGATAAAATAAACAATATAAAAAGAAACTATGACCAACAATACGACATAAAACAAATGAGGTAAATTGAACAAAGTAATAATACCACCGACGATAATACCTGCAATAGTACCTGCAACACGTTCAATTCCTTTTTTTAACGTAGCTCCATAATAGGGCTGTATCACAATGATAATTGTCAACGGTATCCAATAACCGTGATTGATATGGAAATACATAAAAATAAAAACGCCTATACATAATGCAATGGCTACACGCAGTGCATATTTGAATTGTTGTGAATTGACGTTGAACAAAGAGCGCAATGCAGTCAACCATTCATAAAAATTTAAACCTGCAAGAAAATTATTGAAACTTAATTTGTATTCTTCCATTTGCACACTTTTTTTCAAATTCAATTTCGTTTCTAACAGCTGGACAGCCTGCTGTAAATAATCACATGAAATCTGTAATGTTTGAATAAAATGTTCAATTGTTAGTTTTTCTTTTTCTGTAAGTTGTAAATTATTACAAGTTTTGGTTAATATTTGAATGGCAATTTGGCAACGACGCAGCCTCACATTAGCTAAAGTGAAATCTTCCTTTCTATTTGTAAATACCACAATGGCAATACGAGCACTGGCCTGTCCAAATGCCGATAATGTTTTATAAATAACGGACGATCGTATTTCTTCAAATGCGCCCCCATTCAATGTTTCTAATCCTTCGTGCAAAGAAGTAATAGAAGCACCAAACAAGGAAGATGTTTTGCGCAACTCTATCAAAAGATTATAATGTGTTTTTTGAATGTCTTGTGCTACTTTGTTTTTCCGTTTAAATAATTCTATAGATTTATTAATAGCAGTTCGAACAGCAATTTCTTTTTCAATAATCAATGCAATGTTTGGTTTTTCTACTAAATTTTCTTTAACAATAGCGTCTAACAATTCAGTATTTCGCTTCCAAATAATCGCTACCGACCGCTTGAGTGGATTGGAGGTGTTAAATAAAAATGAGGTAAGTGTAATAAACAGTGCCCATGCAGCACCATACAGCATCCATTGTGCATAATGCATAGAATGATGAAATGATGCTGGATTAGCCAAGCCAAATAAATAAAAAAATCCCATTGCTATACCGATTGCAGCTCCATAATCGCTCCAATTTCTGAGCAATGCGGCAAAAAAACCAATAACAAACATACAAACAATGCTATACCATATATTATCAGCGACGTTCATCCCTACAATTGCTGCAAAAATTATAAAGACAGATTCTACTATTTGAACAAATACTTTTTGATAATGTGGGCCTCGAAAATCTAATAAAGACAATAAGTAAGCAGTAAATGCCATCCATACAATTTCCAAGTGGAATCCTGTTTTTAACGGCAATAACAATAAAGGTACATTCAAAGCGAATACCACTCGTAATGCCCAACTAATAGTGGGTTCAAAATACTCCTGTTGCAAAATTGCATTGAGTTGTTTTGTGGGTTGAAATCGCATATTTATTAAACATCAAAAATACAAGCAAGTTCCTATATCGTTATAATAAAATTGAAATATTATTATAATGATATACATTTAAAAAACAAATTTTAACCAATTTAAAATTGAATTTATAGTACATTTGATTCTGTGAAAAAAATTTTATTTTCAATATTATTATTGTGCAGCTTGCTTTCCAAGGCATCTTTTATTCTTATTCCGATGGATGAAACTCAAACCAATCATCTAAAAGCTTATGGAATAGCCTATTGGGTATTGTCAAAAGATGTTCCGATGGATTGGCTGCTGAATTATCGTGGAGGAAGTTTTTCTTTTCCTTATAATAAAGAATTTGAAAAAGAATGTTTGATTCGCAATGTAAAATGTGAAGTAATTGCCGATGCTTCTATGAGTAAAATATTAGAAGAAATCGCTAATCCTGAAATAAACATGGATGCGGTGCGATTAGAGAAAGTACCGAAAGTAGCTGTTTATTCACCTAAAACGAATCAGCCTTGGGATGATGCTGTAACCTTGGTGTTAACCTATGCAGAAATTCCTTATAAAGTAATTTATGATGAAGAAATATTAGAAGACAATTTGCATTTATACGATTGGCTGCACTTGCATCATGAAGATTTTACGGGGCAATATGGAAAATTTTGGTCAGCGTATCAAAATGCAGATTGGTATAAAAAACAAGTTGCCGATTATGAGTCACGTGCAGCTGCATTAGGATTTAAAAAGGTTTCTCAGGAGAAATTAGCGGTTGCAAAAAAGATACGAGATTTTGTAATGGGCGGCGGATATATGTTTGCCATGTGTTCCGCTACAGATACTTACGATATTGCCTTAGCAGCAGAAGGAGTGGATATTTGCTATCCTCAGTTTGACCATGACCCTGTTGACCCTGATGCACAAAGTAAAATAGATTATTCCAAAGGATTTGCATTTGAAAATTATCAATTAAGCATGAATCCTTATGAGTATGAATTTTCCACGATTGATGTTCCCGGCGTTCGTCCTATTCCCAAAGAAATGGATTATTTCACCTTGTTTGATTTTTCTGCTAAATGGGATCAAATTCCATCTATGCTCACACAAGATCATGAAAAAATGGTGAAAGGCTTTATGGGACAAACTACTGCTTTCAAAAAACCATTAATAAAACCAGATGTACTTATTTTGGGTGAAAATAAAGGACTGAATGAAGCAAAATATATTCATGGGATTTATGGAAAAGGCACTTGGACTTTTTATGGCGGACATGACCCCGAAGATTTTCAGCATCGTGTAGGCGATCCTCCAACGGATTTAAACTTACATCCTAATTCGCCCGGCTATCGGTTGATTTTAAATAATATTTTGTTTCCTGCCGCAAAAAAGAAACCACAAAAAACGTAATTTTTCAGCTGTTTGGGTTGGAAAATTTACCAAGAAAATAATTTTCTTCTTTTCACTTCTTCTTTTAAAAGTTTTATTTCTCTTCCCATTTGTCCGGCGACGCTGGTGTTTTCTTGTGCCCGTCTAATTAAGTAAGGAATCACCTCTTTCACCGGACCATAAGGCATATATTTACT
>JBDKHK010000007.1:0-6843 GCA_039797705.1 Bacteroidota bacterium | reverse complement strand
TTAATTGAAGTTACTTTGGGTTTATATGGAACTGGTGTACAGCAGTATAGTGATACCAAAAAAAATACAAAAAAACAAAAAAGTGGCATCCATACCTACAAAAACTAAACATAAAAATATTCAATTCATTTTATTTCCTAACTTTGTTTTATGATTGATAGAAAAAAATATAAAGTATTTGAGAAGTTAAAGGAAAACTTTGCAGTATTAAATCCTGAATTATCATTTATTGTAGCTGGCTTAGACTTTCCAAATGGCGGAGGTGTATATTTAGATACAATTATGAGATATGTTGTGTATTTTTACGATAGAAATTGTGAAATTCATGCAACACATACAAGTATATCGAAAGCAAGAAACGAAGCATTATTGAAATTTAAGATATTAAGAAGTGTTAGTGATTCAGATACTTTTATAATAGTAGAAAGTGAAATGGCGCTAAGATATATGATGTGGAATCGTGATAATGAATTTAGTGTATTTATATCCACAAGTTTCCAATTAGAAAATTTAAACCATAGAATTAGGACCATTACAGGTTCTTCGACAATGGGTGATGTAATAAAATCGCTAGATATAACCAAGCAGATATTCGATTTATCAGAACAGATAGATACAAGACGAGCTTCATTATTTGGCGACATGGAACACATTGAAAAGTATGCTATACAAAAAGAAATTGATAATAAATACAAGTGCGAAACAGCAATGTTAGGCTAATAAATAAAACTAAATAAAATGGAATTAACAGGAAAAGTAATTGACGTAAGAGAAAGAAAAGGAACTAAATCAGATGGTGTAACAGAGTGGGTGCGCTATGATGTAGAATTAAACCATGAAACAGGGAAATATCCTAAAAATTCTATTTTTTCGTTTTCTGGTGAAAAGTTTGCAAGTGTACTAACGCTGAAAGATACCAATGTTAGAATATATTTTGACATTGTAAGCACATGGTATAATGAAAATCCACAAACAAGACTAACAGGCTATAAATACGAAAAAAGATAGTGGCAAAAGAACTCTATATCGAAAGTTTTACGGATTTTACTACTTCTTGTCAAGTAGGTGAGTATAAAATTTTATTTCCTACACCTCCACCATTAAAAGAAATGGTGAATTATGGATTACCAAGAGAACGACAGGTATTCCAACGAAGTAATTATACCATAAATGGTAAGAAATATTTTACATCTGATTTAATTGGCGACAATTGGAAGCTATTGCCGGACCACGTAAAAAAAGATATTTTCAATAAAGAATGGGAGAAGTTATATAATGGTGAGTGGCAAATCATTGATGGTAAAACAATATTTATAAATGATTTCTATTACCATTTTCTAAATTATTATCGCGCCAATACCATAAATTATTCTAAATTCTGGGACAGCCAATGGTTCTATGTATTATTAATGGGTGATAGCTTTTATGCACCAGATGTATTAGGATTGAATTACCTTAAAGGAAGGCGTGGTGGTGGTACTGCGCCGAATAATGGTGCAGCATTAAAGGTAATGACTACCATGAAAAACTCTAATTGTGGTTTGATGAATTATAATCTAACGAAATCACAACAGATTAACTTCACACCAGTAAAGGCAAATATGCTAAAATTGCCAGACCTTTTACTTCCAGAGCCATATCTAACCGCGAGGTATATGGATAAGATGAAAGGTGAAAAAACTACCAATGAATTAGCATTTCCAGATGTAAATAATTTTCTATATACAGCACCTACCGTTGAAACAGCATTTGATGGACAATTAATAAGACAAGGTGTAATTGATGAGTGTTACAAGTGGAAAGATACTGACCCATTTAAAACAATGGAAAAGAATTTACTATGTGTTAAAGATGGTGGTATCAAACACAATATTAAAGACATAAATACTGGCGACATTATAAAGTATGCAGGATTAATGGTATTTGTATCTTCTATTGATGAAATAAAAGACGAGCAGATAAAAACCGTTGGCGATATGTTTGATGTATGCGCGCCAGAAACTGCAACAGAAACATGGTGCAGTACATACGGTGCGCGAAGATATTTTGAACCAAGTGCATTTGGATTGAATGGTTACATGGATAACTTTGGGTTTTCTTTATTTGACAAAGCACAAGAATACCTTGATAAAGAATACGAGAATACGTTAAAAAATGCAGGATATGAAAAGGCAAGAGAATTTAAGCGTAAAAATCCAAGATACATTGAAGATGCATTAACACCATCATCAGAAGTTTGTCAATTTGATTTTGAGATATTGGACCAAGCGAGATTAAATGCCATTGAGATGCCAATAGATAGTCCAAAGCGACCTATATTCTCACAGATGAATTGGATAAATAGGTTAGATTCAGTAAATGTAGAGCCGAAACCAGAATATCGTGATTTTAATGTAAACGCAAGGTTCAGCATTAGTGGACATCCCGATATTAAGAATAATATTCAAAAAATGTTAGGTAAAATAATGCCATTGAATGTTGGAAAATATATTGCTACATTAGATCCAGTTGATTACAACAAAGGGCAGTTGCATGTAAATTCAAAAAGTTCTAAGCCAGCGTTGCGTATCAAAAGATTATTCGATGTTACTATTGATGGCGATAAATTAGATGAGCAAGGAAATCCACTAAATAATGGATTAAACTTTGAAACAAATAGAACTGTAGCTGTTATGTTTTTTCGTACAGACGATGTAAAAGATATGTGGGAAGATATTGCTAAGGCATTAATTTATTATGGTTGTCCTTTATTGTATGAAAGAAGTACGCGTACTATATTTGATTTCTTAGATGGCTGTGGTATGTTAGGTTTTTTAATGGATGCGAAAGGAAATCTAATAAACGAAACGACAAGAGATAATTATGGTATTAAGACTACGAAGGAATCTAAAAAGAATTATTTTGATTCTACGATAATGTATGTTAAATTGTATGGATTAGCAGAAAGGCACATAGAATGTATAGAACAACTTATAACTGTTACACCAGAAACGATGCCAAAACACGATATTGCAACAGCATATATGATAGGTGAGTGTATAACAAGCACCTTAACAGCAAAATATAAGGGAAGAATACCACAAAATAGAATGAAAGAATTATTGGGAAATATAAAATTTTAAATTATGTACATACTACCTAACGAAAAAAAAAGATATACTGTTAGTGAAAAATCTGACAAAGCATATTGCGAAGAAGTATGCAAGTTGCTAATAACTAAACCATGCCTTATTGGACAGATAGCCAAAGATAATGCTGTCCTTAATGAGCAATACGCACAAGGACTTCAACCGTTTGATAAGTATTCTGCATTTTTTAAGAACAAACACTCTAAAAATGGAATGGAAAAATATTTTACAGTAGATGATTTAGATTTCTCACCATTGGGAGTTTGTAAAAAGATTTTCCAATCCATGTATGCCAGGTTGAATAAAGTTGATAATTACACAAATATTGAGTTAGTAGATGAAAAGTCTAAGAACGAACAAAAGCGTTACATTACTGAACTGGAAACATTATTAGAATTACAAGGTCCAATGCAAGAAGTATTAGGTGTTGATGTGTTAGGACAACAGCTCCGCAATAAAAGCAAGATGAAAGAATATACACCAAAAACTATTGAAGAATTACAATTCTATCAAGAGATTGGTTATAAAAACAGCATTGAGATATTATTGGAAAAGCATATCCAGATAATTAACAATGGAAACAATTTTAATTTTGAAGTTAACCCTATGATTAACTTAGGATTGATAACAAGTGGTGTTTGTGGTACACATACCTATTTTGGTGCCGACAATAGAATTTGTGAAGAACCAATTTCGATTAAAGACATTAAAGTAATTGGTGGTACTAAAAGAAACTACGAGGATGCGACTGCATTTGTTTTGGATCAGAAATATAATGTTGACAGCTTCTTCGAGATGATAAAAGAAAGTATGCCAACATCTGCAGTAGCAGAAAATGGAAGTATTGAATATTATCCAAATGTTTTAGATGATACATATAGTCAATTAATTAGTGCTGCAGGGCAAGATGGAATCTTAGATGTTAAACTTTGCTATTGGAGTACAGTAGATGATTATTCAATGAAAGTATCATTCATTGAAGATAAGATGATATTGCGTAACCATAAAGGAAATGCACACCTTAAAAACAAAGTGCAAAAATGGTACAAAGCATATTACGTTCCAACGATTAACGGAACATTCAACTATGGTCCAATACCAAATATGAGCAGAAAAAAAGAGAATGGCAAATATAGCAATCAGTTTGCGCCAATCACTTTAATAAGAGGTATTCATAAGGATATTACTACAGCATCACCAATATACGGAATACGTAAATTTGAAGATTTTGCAACAATCCTATGGGTTAAGTTCCAGAATGAGATTGCGAGAATGAAGCCTACACGTACCGATATAGATATTAAAGCATTGGCAGAAACTACAGAGTTGTTAAAGGCAGTTATGCCGGATATTCAAGTTACAGACTTGATGAACTCCTTAAATTTAGGTATTGGATTAACAACTACATCTACGATAGATAATAAACAAAGCAATCCAAATACGTACAGAACTATTGTGTCACCTATACAATCTTTGAATAGCTATCTTGCTGTAATAAACCAAATGGTTGAAATGTGTTTCCAATTTGCAGGAACACCACGAGTTGATGTTGGAATTGAGCAAAGCGACAGAAAAAGCAATTATTCTACGAAAGCAGAATTGCAAGGTGCAGACAAGGCTATCTTAGAATTATTTGAGCAAAAAGATGAATTAATACGTGCTAGTGCAGAGAAGAAAGCAAACATGGTAATTAGGCTGTACCAGAGTAAAGATAAAATACCGAATCCGTATGCTAAAATGTTTGATGATTATGAATCAGATATGTTGTCAGATGTAGATTTTGCAATAAATAGAGAGTTTACAGTAGCTATTGACAAGGGTTTTTCAGAGCAGGATATTTATGATATTCGCCAGAATTTAGCGCAACAAAATCAGAGATATGTACAAACGCAAGGACAAGATGGATTAGACTTTTCAGACACGTTGTTGATAGAAGAATTGTTAAAAGAAAATCCTAAAATTGCAAGGTATAAAATAAAAATGCTTTGTGACAGAAGAAAAAAAGAAGCGAAAGAATATGCAATGGAACAGATGAAAATGAACCAGCAATCACAAATGGCTTCGGCACAACAAGCACAACAAGGGCAAGCGCAATTGATGCAAATGGAATCACAAATGGCACAGATGAAAAATCAATTTGAGATGCAATTAGAAGGCATGAAATTAAAAATGAAACAAGATAATGAAGCCATGAGTATAAAATTGCAACAAGAAGCTGATGCGAGAAATATGATATTAGAGCATACATTAGATATGCAAAATGGAATGGGTGGTTAATGAATAGCCAATAGTTTGTAAATATCTTTTTTTAATTCTTTTGTGAGTTTTCCGTAGCTAGATATTCGTTGACAAAGAGATAGGTATGTGAGTTTTTCATGTCCACTATGTATCAGTCGTTCATGTAGCCATCGTCTTGACCTGCCTTGCTTCCAAATCTCTAAAGAAATAACACTATCAAATGCGAGAGGATAACCACTTTCCTTACAAAATCTTTCACGAGTTTGTTTTTTTTGAATTATCGTTAACCTCTTATAGCCATATTTACTACGTTCCGTTTCAAAGGCTATCACAGCATTTTTTACAATTTCTGAATCATGCTCTGTTTCTATAAAAAATGTTGGAATTTCATGCAAATCTATTTTTCTAAACATAATCTTATAATTGTGATGCTAAGTTAATAATTTTTATTATAGCTTTGTATAAATAATCAACATTTAAACATAACGCCATGTCACTTACAATAAATAACGAAAGTTTTACAATAACAAATAATGGAAAATCTTTTGAAATATTAAAAGATAATGCAAGTTTAGATAGAAGTCCTACAAGGGTTTACATGAATGGATTTTGGTGGGATTTAGAAAAAGCAACAGCAGATGGATATGTAAGTTTAGATGATTTGTATAACACATTAAGAGATAAAATAGACCATAGGTATACAGGTGATGGCGGTGGTGCATATATACCACTTTCAGGTACAGAAGTAGGTAGTCCTGTGACGGGGCCGATATCTCTCTATTCTGTTGCAAATGATTATAACTATAATGTTTCAGCGGGAGATGATTTCAGTGTATATACTGATGATGATTACAATGGTTTTGGAATGAATAAGCAAGGGATAGTTTTTAATTTTACAGGATTAAACTCTCGTGGATTAGACGGTGCTGCATACTACGGAGAAAACTACGGCGACAACACATACGTACAAAAGAAATATGTAGATGCTGTTTCTCCTTCAGTTTTTGGACATACAACTTTAAGTGGCGGAACAATAGTAGTAGCAAACACAGACATCCTATCAACATCAATAATTATTATTACTGGAAACGGCAATACAAACGCTGGTTTTCTAAGTGTCACTAAGAATGCTGGTGTTGGCTTTACTATTGATTCTAGCAATCTATTAGATAATAGAACAGTTGATTATATCATTAAATATTAAAATCAAAGAAGTGTACCAAAGACCAGATGGAGTTATTAGATTAAAATTTATAAATAATTCAGATGTTTTGGAAGTACATGGAATTGCTGATTAAAAAATAAAAAAATAACAATGCTAAAAGAAAACCGAAAATATTTAAAATGGCTACTAATTAAACATATTATCACAGATGGCAATAACAAGTGGAAATAATACCATTACCGTATCAACACGAAATAGAGTTAGGGTGTTTAATAAACCTACAACTTCTGTATTGCGTAAAAATGGATTAGT
>JBDKHK010000006.1:0-3163 GCA_039797705.1 Bacteroidota bacterium | reverse complement strand
CCATTGCAACATTAAGTGTAGTTTCTTGTAATAAAAATGAAAAAACAGAAGTTACAACTGAACACGAAGGTCATAATCACAAAGAAGGCGAAGCTCATAAAGTAGCTTATGAATGTCCAATGGATTGTGAAAAAGGAAAAACATACGATAAAAAAGGAACTTGTCCAGTTTGTAAAATGGACTTAATAGAAGCCAAAGCAGATAATCACGAAGGACACGACCATTCGAAAGAAAATCATGATGGACATAATCATTCAGAAGAAGGTTCTGAGAAAAGCCATGAAGGGCATGACCACTAATTAGCTTAATTATAATGAAACTTAAAACAAATATAGATAAATTAGGTACAATAGGGCTTTTCATAACAGCCCTATTCTCCCCGTGTTGTTTCCCTTTTTATCGAACAAAAAGATTCTAAACTTTAAAAATAGTTGAATTATGTTACAGCTTTTAGATTTTACTGGAGAAAATATTATTGCTACAAGAGCGAATGACTTATTGGGTATTAAAGATTATGAAAAAATTCATCCGTTTATTCATAATATTATAAGCACTGGTAGAAAAGTGCGATGGTATTTTGAAATGGATGATGGCTCTGGTTCAGATTCGACTGGTTTTTGGGAAGACGGTATAATTGAAATTGATTATGGCAATATGAAATTTACTCATTCCGATGATATAGAAACTATTGCAATTGTGGGTGATAAAAAGTGGGAAAAGTGTATGCTTTCAATAATGAAACCATTTACAAAGGCAAATCTGAGATATTTTGAATTATCGGAAAAAGAAAAAGCGAAAGAATGGATTATAAATGAAGTAAAATCGAACGAAATTATAACTAAATAAAAATTAGTTTTCTTCCAAATAATATTTATTAAAAATACAAGTATGCAATACAATTTAGCAATTATAGGTTCTGGACCAGGTGGATATGTAGCCGCAATTAGAGCCGCACAGTTAGGATTAACTGTTGCCATCATCGAAAAATACAGTACTTTAGGCGGAACTTGTCTTAATGTAGGATGTATTCCATCAAAGTCATTACTCGATAGTTCCGAGCATTTTTTTAACGCAACACATACATTTGCCGAACATGGTATAAAAACAGGTGCTTTAGAAGCCGATATTGTACAAATGGTAACTCGCAAAAATGGGGTAATCAGAAAAATTAATGACGGAATTAATTATTTGATGCAAAAAAACAAAATTACAGTTTACAATGGTTTGGGTTCTTTTACAGATAAAAATACCATTAAAATTATAAAAACTGACAATACAGAAGAAAGCATAACTGCCGACAATGTTATTATTGCAACAGGTTCAAAACCAACAATTTTACCTTTCATTCCATTAGATAAAAAACGAATTATTACTTCTACAGAGGCATTAAGTCTAAATGAAATTCCTAAAAATCTAATTGTCATTGGTGCAGGCGTAATTGGAGCAGAAATGGGTTCGGTATTTGCCAGATTAGGGTCAAAAATTTCCTTCGTTGAATTTGCAGATGCTATGATTCCTACAATGGATAAAACGATGGGAAAAGAATTGCAAAAATCGATGAAAAAAGATTTCGCACCTAATTTTTACTTCAGTCATAAAGTTATAAAAGTTGAGAATACAGGTAACGAAGTAATAATAACAGCCGAAATTAACGGACAAACTGTAGAAATAAAAGGCGATTATTGCTTGGTAGCAATAGGCAGAAAGCCTTATACAGAAGGTTTAAACATAGAAATACTCGGGATTACTTTAGACAAAGGAAAAATACCTGTAAACGAAGCAACATTAGAAACTGATGTAAAAGGCATTTATGCAATTGGCGATGTAATTCGTGGAGCAATGCTAGCACACAAAGCATCAGAAGAAGGCGTTTTGGTTGCCGAGATTATTGCAGGTCAAAAACCGCATCTCAACTATAATTTAATACCTAACGTAATCTATACTTGGCCCGAAGTTGCCTCTGTAGGTCAAACCGAAGAGCAATTAAAAGAAAAAGGAATAAATTACAAATTAGGAAATTTTCCTTTTAAAGCGCTAGGTAGAGCCGTAGCCAGTGGAGACGAAGATGGATTAGTAAAAGTATTAGTCGATACAACAACCGATGAAATATTAGGAGTACACATCATTGGAGCAAGAGCCGCCGATATGATTTCTGAAGCAGTAACAGCAATGGAATTTAGAGCATCTGCCGAAGATATTATAAGAACAAGCCACGCACATCCAACTTACACGGAAGCATTTCGTGAAGCCTGTATGGCATCGGAAAATAGAGCAATTCATATTTAAGATTAAAAATTACTGAAACTTTAAAAATATGGATATAAAAATTGAATTAATTATAGTTTCCAAACTTATTGTTTCCTTCCTTTTAGGAGCATTCATTGGTTTAGACAGAGAAAGACACGGTAGAGATGCTGGAATAAGAACTTATGCGGCCGTTTGCATTGGCGCAACATTGTTTACGGCCATTGCAACACATATAATTAATGATACTGGAGCTGCTTCAAGAATTATTGCAAACATTATCACTGGAGTGGGTTTTCTTGGAGCTGGTATAATATATCGCAATAACAGTTTAGGAACATCGCATGGATTAACAACTGCAGCTACCGTTTGGTGTACATCAGCCGTAGGTGTTGCGGTAGGATTAAATATGTTTATCATAGCAATAGTAGGAGCTTTGGTATTATATTTTTTACTTTCATTACACCATCAAAAATGGTATGCAAAATGGAAACAAAAAATGATTCATAAACATGGAGAAGAAAATGAGAATGATTAATATCAGAAAACTATAATTTGAATAAAATAAATATGTCAACAGAAACAACAACATCAGCAGGTAATAAACACAACAAATCGTTAAAAATTGTTTTTACAATAACATTGATATACTTTATTATTGAAGTAATTGTAGGGTTTATGTCAAATAGTTTGGCCTTACTTTCAGATGCAGCACACATGTTAACAGATGTAGCAGGTCAGGCATTGGCACTTTTTGCAATTTGGATGGCTTCTAAACTTCGAAATAGTAAAAAAACGTATGGTTATTTAAGAACTGAAATATTTTCTGCTTTGATTAATGCAATTGTGCTAATATTTATTTCTGGTTATATTTTGTATGAAGCCTGGCAAAGATTTCAAGATCCACCAAAAGTAGCAG
>JBDKHK010000005.1:0-4456 GCA_039797705.1 Bacteroidota bacterium | reverse complement strand
ATAAGTTAAAAAAAATATTTTTATTTACTTATTGGTCAATTAATTCTATTCCGCATTTGCCTAACCAACTATAGGAGTTAGCATGGCAAAAAAAAGCAAGTCAGCAGAAGATATAATCTATCAGATTAAAGATCTGCTTGAAGATCTTGAACTTAAAATCAATCCAGAAGATAACTGGAGTGATGATGATGATGAAGATCTTGATATAGAAAACGAAGACGACGAAGAGTAAATAATGGTATGTGGGTAGTGAATATCTGCTACCCATATACACCTACAGATTGACTTTTTAAATCACACCCACTATTAGTTGTGGTGAAATGAGAAAGAAACACAAGACAATATCTAATACAGCTGTACGTTTATCATCACATGAGAAGTTATGTGCTGAAAGAATGGCTCAACTTATTAAAACAATTGATGAGTTAAGAGCTGATGTTAAAGATTTAAGAGAATATATGAATAAAAATAAAGGTGCTGTTGCATTAGTTATTATTATTGGAAGTGTAGTTGGTGCTGTTGCCGGAGCTATTGCAAGTTTTTTTCATCATTAATAAACAACAAAAGAGTTTATATTGCGAAAGGCAGATAAAGGTTTAGTAAGCGAAGCATTGGCACAGGCACATTTTGCCAAGGATCCTAACCTTATTGTATTCACAGCATTAGGTGGAGTTGGTCCAATAGATATTGTTACCTACAATATTAAAACAAAAGAGTATTGCAACTATGACGTTAAGACTGTGTCTTATAGAAAGACAGACACTATATATGGTCATAAAAATAGTGATCGCATCAATAGATCGCCATCTAAATTTCAAAAAGAAATGAACGTTAAGATTGTTTATGTTGGAGAAGATGGTAAAGTAGTAGTTAAGTAAAACGAAAGGATAACTATGTACGAAGATCTTAAATCAAGAATAAAAAAGCATGAAGGTTTTTTATCTAAAGTCTATTTAGATTCATTAGGTAAACAAACAATTGGATATGGTCATTTACTCACAGAAGAAGATGACTTTGTTGAAGGTGTAATTTATGACAAAGATATATTAGAATCTTTATTTGAAAAAGATTTTAATAAAGCTGTATTAGGCGCAGAAGAATTACTTAAAGGATATGATATAGCTTTAGTTGCTAAAGAAGTAATCATTGAAATGGTATATCAATTAGGAAAGACAGGCGTTTCTAAATTTAAAAAAATGTTTGATGCTTTGAAAAAACATGAATATAGTAAAGCTGCTGATGAAATGTTAAATTCAGCATGGTATAGGCAAACACCATCTAGATGTGAAGAATTGTCAGACTTAATGAAAAGTTGTTATTAATGAGAGATTATAAGAAAGAATACGAGAACTACCAAGGAAAGCCGGAGCAAATAAAGAAAAGAGCTTCTAGAAATAAAGCTAGATCTTTGCTTGCACAGAAGTATGGTAAATCAGCTATTGCTGGTAAAGATGTTAATCACAGAGATAGAAATCCATTAAACAACAGCATGAGCAATTTAAACATACAATCTAAATCAACAAATAGATCTAACAATCAATAATATGTGGAGCATCATAGGATCAATTTTTAAAAATCCAATCTTCAGTTATGTTGCTGATAAAACTATTGGAGAAGTAAAACATTATTTAGAAGTAAGAAAGATTGAAAGAATAGCAGAGATTGAAGCTCTAAAATCTGTACAGATATCTCAAGTAGAAAGTTCTGAAAAAAGTTGGAAGGATGAGTGGCTTACACTTGTGTTTACATTTATGCTAGTTGCTCATTTCATTCCTGCTCTTCAGCCGTTTATGACTAAAGGATGGGAGTTAATCAAACAAGCTCCTGATATGTTCTGGTATATATTAGCTGGTATTGTTTCTGGATCTTTTGGTATTAACATTATAGATAAATATAAAAAATGAGTAATGAAGTAACTAAACATTTCTTTGAAAGTTATGACAAAAAGTTTTCTCTTTTGTCTCAACAAAGAGGTAGTAAAAAAGTAAGAAAGAAAAATAACGACGATGGCAAGAAAATTTCTAGAAAATAAATATATCAAACCACCTAAAAAGAAACGTAAAGGCAGGCATACAAAGAAAGTTAATAAGCACAAAACATTTAAACAATACGTTGGTCAGGGGAGAGTATAGTTCGTGCGTAAAGTCAAATGTATTTTTTGGATGAGTATGGGATTTTGTGTTTTACTAAAACAGTGCAAGTGTGTTAAGATAAATGAGGATCACTTCAATCCTTTTAATCAAAAATTATAATGGGTAAAAGAAAAGAGATACTTAAATCCTGTGGCTTCTGTCATTGGTGTGGTAAAGAACACATGAGTAACGAAGGTGGATGGGTAATCAACGCAGAGAAATTAAACTTCTGTTATGATGGTGATGGCAGCTGCTATGATCAATACTTTAATTCTGTAAGATCAAAGGAGAGACAAGCGACGAGCGTCAATCCTGACTACGACAGAAGAATGAATCTGTACATTGAGTATTTAAAAACTCTAAAGTGCAGAAGAGATAAGCAAGCTAAATAGTTTTAGATTTATAATAACCTTCAGCTTGTTCTTTTATATGTTCAAATCTTTTCATTGCTAAAGATTCAACATTCCAAAAGTTCATGCGTCTAGCTTTCATACTTACATGATGTAGTATGGATGTGTGATCTCTATTATCTAATATCTTTCCTATGTTAACTAAACTCATAGGTGTTAATTCTTTAACTAGATTAATAAAGATTGATCTTGCAACAACAACTTCATGTCTTCTTGTTGGTGATATAATCTCTTCAACAGTAACTCCATTCTCATTAGCTGTATCAATAAGAAGTGTGTTAATAAAAGGATCTACCTTTGTTGCTATAATTTTAACGTTATAATTTTCTGGATTAGCTTTTATATTTCTAGTTTTTAAATGTTGCAGCGCTAATCTATATCCTGTTTTAAATCCTGCACGATAAAATAATTTATCATTGCTAGTCATGTTAGATACAAAAGATACTTTCATTTTTTGTATTACTTCTTTAACCCATTCGTTCATTCAATACTTTCCTTTCTGTTGCCTTGCAACTTATCGTTGTTTGTTTCAATCGATAATAGTTTAAGCCATTATCTTTTCTTTTGTCTGCTCAATTTTAAATATCAATCTTTTAGAATCATTTAGATTCTTTTGATATTTATGAAAGAACTCTATATCTTTACGATTTCTAGCTTCCTGCAAGTCTTTCATCTTTTGCAGACGAATCTTTAGTCTTTCCAACTAAATCATCCTTCTGTTTAATCGTTGTAAAAACTGTCTTGATACTGTTAATCTTAACATCAATCACTACACCTTTGGCAGCTGGATCTGATGCAATTTCTGCATTATCAAATTCTTCTGTATAAACAAAAGAACACTCACAGTTTTTATTACGAATTACCTTTACCATTATTTATCCTTTTTGGAAACACCTTTTTGTCTTAACTGTTTAGTCATTTTACAATAGATAGCCAGATCATCATAGCTATCTGCTTTGTATTTTTTTGTGCATCTATACAGTTTAAGCGCCATCATAATATGACCAACGTCTTCTGGATTGAGTGCTTTTTTAATTTTATTAAATAGAACAATAGAAAATAGTTCAGCGAGAAGCGTGAAATTTTCTTCATAATCTCCATACTCTTTGTGGCGATCTTCTATAATTTTCTTCTGTATCTTTTCTTCAATATTAATGAAGTCTGATTCTCTTATCATTTATATTCTTTCTGTTTTTTACTCTAGCCAAGGAAACAACGAAAGGTGCTTGTGGACAAGCGATTAAAACCTTGGCTAGAATTAGTAACATTAATTAGATGCTACTAATAGTTTCTATTACCAAAGCTCTTATTTGAAGTAAACGGTTTCTTTTGAAATCCGCCTGCTGCAGGTTTAAAACCTTGAGCTTTGTTTTGAGTAGCTTCCTTTTTCGTAAGGATCACTGTGTACCCACCTGTTGCATTGCCTTCCATATCCGTACCGTCGAAGGCACAGTAATCGTACCACTCATTATTTATCATAACGTTAACTCTCCATTGCTTTCCTTCTGGTGCTTTTGGAGAGATTGGTGCTACGAACACAGGTTGATTGTCTCCTGCTTTTTTATTTACGTTTGGAATAAGATTCAAATATATCTTATTCTTTGGTTGATCGTTCATCTATTATTATACCTCATTTTGAGTTGTGATGTCGGCACGCTTACTATTAAACTTTGTTAAAATTGAATTGTAAGTTGCGGCATCTTTTAGTTTTATCTGATTAAGAAGTTCTTTGTTTGCTCTATATAAGAAATCTAATTTACCTATATGAGGAGCAAATGAAATTTTCTTCATCAGTTCATCAATTGTACTATCATCATATCTTATATCGGCTGATGTAGTACCTTTAGTATTCACAGGTTGTACTGGAATATCTAATTCCTCGTACTCTTCTTTGCTTGTTAAATCTTCCAAGCA
>JBDKHK010000004.1:0-16180 GCA_039797705.1 Bacteroidota bacterium | reverse complement strand
CTGCGTGCAGTGGCTACCACCATGACTTGACGGCGTGATGCGTTTCCTGCTTCGCCCGTCAACGCACGCCTATCGCGGGCTCTTCGACCGCACTTCGTGCTCTCCATGTCTCATCGAATGTATTAATCATTACTATCAATTATTAATTTAATCTATTTATATCTGCATCGACCATCATAGTGACTAACTTTTTTAAACTAGTTTTTGGTTGCCAGTTTAATTTCTTTTTCGCCTTGGTAGGATCTCCTAAAAGAATTTCCACTTCTGCAGGTCGAAACAGTTTAGGATCAATAACAACGTGGTCTTGATAATCTAAGCCAGCTTCAGCAAATGATAACCTGCATAATTCTCGAACACTGACGCTCTGACCCGTTGCAATAACATAGTCATCAGGTTTATCTTGTTGTAACATCAGCCACATGGCTTCGACATAATCACCTGCGAATCCCCAATCTCGTTTGGCATCTATATTACCTAGGTATAATTTTTTCAGAAGCCCCCGCTTTATACTGGCTACTCCTTTAGTAATTTTACGGCTAACAAACTCAATTCCTCTTAGGGGAGATTCATGGTTGAATAAGATGCCGTTTGAAGCATGGAAGCCAAAACTTTCACGGTAATTAACTGTCATCCAATGCCCATAAAGTTTCGCTACCCCATAGGGACTACGAGGATAAAAGGGTGTTTTTTCGTTCTGCTGCTTAGCTTGAGTTAAGCCAAAAATTTCACTGCTAGATGCTTGGTAAAATTTAGATTTTGGATTAACTAAACGTATAGCTTCCAAAAGGTGAGTGACACCCAAAGCGGTAACTTGTCCCGTTAAACTAGGTTGTTCCCAGGAAGTACCAACAAAGCTTTGTGCAGCTAGATTATAGACTTCTTTAGCCTCAGATACTTCCATGGCTCTGACTAAAGAAGCTGGGTCCATCATATCCCCATTAAGCAGCTTAACCTCAGGTTCTATACCCAATTCACGTAAACGCCATAGGCTATCACTAGTTCGCCGGGCTACTAAACCATACACCTGGTAGTCTTTTGCTAACAAGAATTGAGCGAGGTAGGCACCGTCTTGCCCTGTAACTCCGGTTATTAAAGCAACTTTGGACATTTTCATTCCTTTGAAAAAATCAAATGTTAACAAAGTCTTAGCAAAGATTCTACTATAACTGAATAATCGTTATAAGTTTACTTAGCTATACAAATTGATAAAATGGTAGTTATTATGAATATTATTTTAAATATACAGAGTTTACAATACCCATTGACTGGAATTGGTTGGTACACTCGGTGCTTACTGGAAGGGCTACAAAAAAATGGGCTATTTAATCAACTGATTTGTATTCCAAATTTAAATAAAAATTATCATATAATTAAAAAAAGCATTATTTATAAAAAAAATCTTAAAAAAATTTTAAAATTTCTACCTGGTACATATTCTTTTATAAACAGTTATCGTAATGCAAAATTTATAAAAGAGACTAATTTTTTAGTTCATGATAAATTTATTTATCATGAACCATGTTATATATTGAGGCCCTATCCAGGTCCTAAAATCTGCACTATCCATGATTTATCGCATATTCATTATCCTGATTACCATCCGAAAGAAAGGGTTAAATTTTTAATGCGTAATTTAACCGTAAGTATAAATAACGCGGATCAAATCATTACAGGATCAGACTTTATTCTAAATGAGCTTATTAATTTTTTTAAAATAGAGCCCAATAAAATAACTCGTATTTACCATGGGGTTTCTAAAATATTTAGGCCACGTCAGTCTAACGAAATAAAAAAAACTACTCTAGCTTATAACTTACATGAAAAATCTTATTTACTTAGTGTTGGGACTTTGGAGCCTAGGAAAAATTTAGAACGTTTAATCCAAGCTTTCAGCCGACTACCCGAAAAGCAGCGTAAAAAATATCCTTTGGTTTTGGTAGGAATCAAAGGGTGGAACACACGCTGTTTTGAAAAACTAACACGCTCACTTATTAACAAAGAACAATTATATTGTTTAGGTTATGTGCCTGAAGCTGATTTGCCTTATTTATACTCTGGTGCATATGGATTTATCTATATATCCATATACGAAGGTTTTGGATTGCCTTTATTAGAGGCGCTGGCCAGTGGTATACCTACACTTGCCAGTAGTGAGTCAGCAATGCCAGAGGTAGTAGGAGATGCAGGTATACTCGTTAATCCATTTGATATCGATTTGATAACAGATAAATTAAATCAATTAATAAATGATTTAACTTTACGTGATTGGCTAAAACAAGTAGGTCCTCTTCAGGCAGCTAAGTTTTCTTGGGGTTCTTGTATAGAGAGTACTCTTGAAGTATATCAACAAACTTTGAAATCCAGGAGTTGATTAATTGTTTGTTTGGATTTTCTGTATATTGGCCACAAGAAACTGCCCGTAACAAAGGTGTTTTTTCCAAATACGGTTTAATAAAATTTAATATTTTAGCAAAATCTGGGCAAAATAATGGTGCAAATCCAACAAACATCGATTTAGTTATAATCTCTCCATTATTTTTGAACCATTTATCTAGTTTTCTTGGAGGGTCTGACTTTTCTTCATGAAGTTATGATAAGGTGAGATTTTTTCCATTATTTTGAGTACTGGGTTATATCCGTTAGGTTTTGTAACAATAATTTCCTTTGCGGTATTGCATATTATCTCAATAGCTTTTTCAGCTTGATACAAATGATGTAAAATGCCACGTATAATTGCAATATCGTATCGTTTGAATGACGGAATCTGGTAGACATCCAAAACTTGAAACTCAATATTTCTTATATGCTCCATATTTTTTTTGCAACCGCAATGGCAGCATCATTTGGGTCGATGCCTGTCACAAAAGCAGGATTCAATGCAAGAAGTTATAGATTGAATCTAAGTTTACAAGCAAATGTTCGTTTCTGCTTTAGATATATTATTTTCCCGATCATAATTATCTTTAAATCGAATAATATCGTCTTCACCTAAATAACTACCTATTTGTAGCTCAATCAAAATTAAGTTTTGGTCATCAAAATTACTTAAACAATGTTTATGTCCCAGAGCTATAAAGGTTGACTCTTGCTCCTTTAGAATAATTTTTTTTTGATCATTTTCTACAGTGGCCGTGCCAGCGACGACAACCCAATATTCACTGCGGTATTGATGCATTTGTAAAGATAAACTAGCACCAGCATGCACTATCAATCGTTTCAATTTATAATTTGGACCTTGATCTAAAATGGTGTAATGCCCCCAGGGACGATAAACGGTTTGATGATAGCGATAAGACTCGTGTCCATTTAACTTTAATTCTTCTACTACTTGCTTGACTTTCTGAACCTGATCATGCTCACAAATTAACAAGGCATCAATAGTATCGACAATGGTTAAATTTTTTACCCCAAGTACGGCAATTAGTCTTCCAGGAGAATTTTGACTATAAATAGTTGTATTATGAGTTTCTTTTAAAAAAGCGTTTCCTACTATACGATTACCATGTTCGGATGGTTCTAATAATGTATTTAATGCATCCCAAGAACCTACATCTGACCAACCAAAATCTGCTGGTATAACCGCAATATTTTGTGCTTTTTCCATTAATGCATAATCAATTGAAATATTTTGTAATTCTGAAAAACTTTGCGTATCTAATTTTATTTTATCCTGAAAGTTATTATTAGTTTTATTACTTAATTTCCAACAATTTAAAGCTTTAGCATAAAGCTCTGGTGTATGTAGTTCTATTGCTTGCAAAAAAGTTTTAACGCTAAAACAAAAAATGCCAGAATTCCAAAGGTAATTACCTTGTTCTATGAATGATTGAGCCTCCTGATAAACAGGTTTTTCGTAAAAATTTAAAACTTTAAAGGCATAAGTTAGCTCAGGAGATTCTTCATATTGAATATATCCATAAGCAGTTTCAGCTTTATGTGGAATAACTCCAAACGTAGTTAATAATTGCTTTTTTGCTAATTGATAGGCTTTTTCTATAGTAAGATTAAATTTATTTTGGTTCAAAATAACATGATCTGCTGGTAATACTAATAATATGGCCTCAGAGTCAACCATTTCTCTAATAAAGAATGCACTGAGAACAATAGCCGCTGCGGTGTTGCGAGATAAAGGTTCCAATATAAAACTAAATTCTAATTGGGCAGGGAAAGTTAAATCATTAAGCTCCTTTTTACTTTGGTAATAATATTCAAAGTTAGTTACAGTAATAATTTTTTCTACATTAGGTATATTGGCAGCTCGCTGGTAGGTTTTCTGTATTAATGAATAAGGGTCATTATTGAGTCGGATAAAAGGTTTCGGGTGTGCTTCGCGAGAAACAGGCCATAAACGAGACCCATTCCCACCTGACAAAACAACAGGGACAAGCATCTTATTTCATCCTTGAACATTAATAGATTTAACAGAGTCTTTTTTCTTTATCCTTCGGGCTATCTTTGTTGTTTGATCCTGGGATTACATGTATGGTTATTAAACACCATCTTCTGGTTTGAGTAAAGGGTTTAGTCCTATACCATCTAAAATTAAATACGTAAACAATTTTAAGGGACTATTGAAACATAGCTTTTTTAGTATATCAATATAACAACTATATTCGAGTGATTGAAGGATCGAAATGTGTTTATGGAAAACGTTTTACATTTAGGAAAGTTCTCAAATGGGCAGGTAGGGGGCATAGAGACCGTTGTTGATACGCTACTTGCCGAATTGAGTCTTGATTTTAATTTGTTCAATTTGGTTGCTAATAGTACTTTTAGAAATAAAATAATTGAACAATCAGGTTATATTGAATATAGCTCAGCCTTAGCAGGGATGTTTGCGAGGGCTCCTTTTTGTCCCAGCATGCCTTACCAAATAAAAAAACTTTATCAGCGTTATCAATTTTCTATAGTCCATTTGCATTTGCCTAATCCTATGGCGCACCTAGCGTCCGAAGTTTTACCTGCCTCAGTGAAACGAATTATAAGCTGGCATAGTGATGTGATACGGCAAAAGAAGTTACTAAGGATATATCAACCTTTCGTTAATCGCTTATTAAAAAAAGCCAGCGCATTAATTGTATCGACTCCTTATTTAGCTGAACATTCTATACAAATTAAGATAGCCAGGGAACGCAATATTATTCATACCATTCCTTACGCCGTAGATTTTGATTATTTTTTGATCAATAAATACCAAGAAAAAATTGACCAGATTAAACACCAATATTCTCATCGGTTTCTGGTATTTGCTTTAGGAAGACACGTCTATTATAAAGGTTTTTGTTATTTAATTGAGGCGATGAAACAATTACCTAAGAATATTATTTTATTATTAGGAGGAGAGGGTTCATTAACGCAGAAATTACAACAGCAAGTCAAAATTTTACAATTAGAACAACAAGTTTTTTTTCTTGGGCAAATAGCTAAGCAGGATTTGCCAGCTTATTACCACGCTTGTGATTTATTTTGTTTGCCATCGATTGATCAGAGTGAAGCATTTGGAATTGCTCAATTGGAAGCAATGGCTTGTGCAAAACCAGTTATTTGTTGCGATGTGACTCAAGCAGCGAGTAATTTGAATCTAAATGCTGTGACTGGTTTTGTTGTATCTCCACGCTGTCCAATATCATTAGCCAATGCAATCTCTAAACTTTATCAGGATCCGTTATTATGCAGTTCCTTAGGTAGTTCAGCTTATCGGTATGCTAAAGAAAATTTTACTACACAAAAAATGGTAGCACAAATTAAAGATATTTATCATGAAATTCATCCTTATTTTAATTAAAATATAATTTAGAGAAATTATGTATCCAATAAAACTTTCAATTAGCATAGTTGTGTATGGAGAAGATTTTTTACAAATAAAAGAATCTATTTTAAGTCTGGTCAACGCGGTTCCTAATGATACTCCTTACAAAATTACCATTGTAGATAATGGTGCTTTGGAATTAAATAAAAATAATTATTTAGAATTGAAGATTAAAAATTTTTTTCCGAATTTACCGATCTATTATTTAATCTCTCCCAAAAATGGTGGTTATGGTTATGGTCATAATCAAGTAATATTAAGAAGTGATGCCGAGTATCATCTTATTCTGAATAATGATGTGTATTTAATGCCCGACACACTGAAAAATGCATTTGATTTTATACAACAGCATAAGCAAGTAGGCATGCTAGTTCCTGACGTATATGATATGGATGAGAACAGAGTGTATCTTTGTCGACATAATCCTAGTCTTTGGATAAGTTTTTTACGTCGCTTTGCCCCTGCTTTCTTAAAGAAAATTTTTAAGAAACAGTTAACTAATTTTGAAATGCAAGATAAAAACTATAACGAAGTTATGTTTAAGTTAAGCAACCCTACCGGTTGTTTTATGTTTTGCCGGCTGGATTTGCTTAAACGTTTAGGAGGATTTGATGAGAAATTTTTTATGTATTACGATGATTCCGATTTGGGTCGCCGTATGGCAAAAATTTCTCAGATAGCTTATTCACCGACTGTTAGAATTAAGCATGTATGGCGTCGTGCCGCCTATCAGAATAAACGTATGGCATGGATTGCAAGTAAATCCGCCTTATACTACTCCTGGAAATGGTTGTTAAAATAATAGCCAAGAGGGTATATTTTTTAAACAAACATAATTGTTATCTTTGGGTGATATTATCGGTGCTTGCAAAGGCCAATTAATAGCTAAGTTAGGATCAGACCAAAGTATGCCTTGTTCAGCTTCAGGGTTATAGTAATCGCTGCATTTATAGTGAAAATCGACGATCTCACTGAGTACGCAAAATCCGTGCGCAAATCCTTTGGGTATAAAAAGTTGATAGTGATTTTCATCGTTTAAAATAATGCCAAACCATTGTCCGAAAGTAGCAGAGTGTGTTCGGATATCCACAGCCACATCAAATACGCTTCCCCGGATGACCGTGACTAATTTATCTTGTGCTTGTTGGATCTGATAATGTAAACCGCGCAATACATTTTTACTGGAGCGAGATAAATTATCTTGAACGAAATAAATATCTTTTTTTAACAGACGTTGATAGCGTTCCGCCTGGAAGGCTTCTAAGAAAAATCCGCGTTTATCATGATGCGATTTAGGATCGATTACCACTAAATCTTGGAGACGAGTTGGAATAATTTTCATAATGCTCTTTTAAGAATATCGAGTAAATAATTACCATAACTGCTATTTAGTAATTTACGTGCAGAAATTTCTAAAGCTTCACCGCTGATAAAGCCTTTTCGCCAAGCGATTTCTTCTAAACAAGCTATCTTTAAGCCTTGCCGCTTTTCGACGACTTGTACAAAATGTGAAGCCTCTAATAGAGCATCATGCGTTCCAGTGTCTAACCATGTACTACCTCGGCTGATTAATTGATGCGAAAGTTGTCCTTGTATTAAATATTGCCGATTAACATCGGTAATCTCTAGTTCACCCCGCTTAGACGGCTTAATATTTTTGGCAATATCAATGACTTGATTGTCATAAAAATAAAGGCCAGTAACAGCCCAATTGGACTTAGGAAGTGTTGGTTTTTCTTCTATATCAATTAAATTATGGTCTTTATCAAATACAGCAACGCCGTAGCGCTCGGGATCATTGACCAAATAACAGAAAATCTTCGCGCCACTTTGTTGTTCTGCAGCAGATTTTAAATTCTCGGAAAATTTTTCTCCATAAAATAGATTATCACCCAGAATTAGTGCGACCGAATCTTTGCCAATGAAATTTTCACCAATAATGAAGGCTTGAGCTAAACCATCAGGCTTTTCTTGGGTTAAATAACTGAGATTGATCCCCCATTGTTCGCCCGTCCCTAGCAAACTCTGATATTGAGACAAAGCTTCAATGGTGGTGATGATTAAAATTTCTTGAATGCCGGCTAACATTAATGCGCTGAGTGGGTAATAGATCATGGGCTTGTCATAAACCGGAAGTAATTGCTTACTAATTCCTTTAGTTATTGGATGTAGCCGAATACCTGAACCACCTGATAATACGATACCTTTCACTGATAACTTTCCTTGTTACGTGCGGGTTAAAAAAGAACAATTCCAATTCTATCGCTTTAATTTTCGCCTAGTGTAAGGTATATTGGGCGCCATTAAAATAGCTTATGAACATGATGTCCAAACCTGCTGTATTAATTAATATCGTTCTTTATCATCCAGATAAGAAAAACATATTGGATCTCGTAGATGTTTGCTCCCAATATGAAAAAGCTAAAATTTTATTATTTGATAATAGTGAAAATCAGCAATCTTTAGATCTAAGCAATGCTCATAATCTAGTTCTAGTTCAAAGTCCTAAAAATATAGGTGTAGGAGGGGCGCATTATACTGCATGCAAAATGGCGGAAGCTGAAAATTTTGATTTTGTATTATTTTTAGACCAGGATAGTCAGCTACCTTCAGGATTTGTAAATGATATGCTTTCAGGATTTTATCGTTTACAAAAATCAAATCCGCGTTTGTGTGCAATTGGCCCCTCGTGGAGCGATCCTGAGCTTGCAAGACAATTTACCAGGAAATTAAAAGATAAGCTAAGAATATTATTAAAGGCTCCAAACTTAAAACATGTGTTAATTAGCTCAGGAATGTTGGTTTATGTTCCTACCTTAAAATATATTGGCTACCCCAAAAAAGAATATTTTATCGATTTAGTGGATACTGAGTGGTGTTTACGTGCTTTATATAAAAACTATCAGATCCTGATGTTACCCGATCTGCATATGTTACATCGAATAGGTGAAGTAAAAAAATTTGGAAAACTTCTTTTCCAATATGAGAAACCTATTCGATATTACTATTCTCTTCGTAATAGCCTTTTTTTATTTCATGAGAAAAATATTGCTCTTTCATGCAAAATATTTATTTTAATTGGAAATTTATTTAAATTAAGAAAGATTGTTTTTTCATCGGTGCCTATGGAAAGTTTAATAGCCGCTGGTCGCGGCATAAAAGATGGTTTTTTACTGAAAAACAATGATCAATATAGTTAAAAATTTCTCATAATGGTTTTGAATATAATGCCAGAGCCTGCTGTATTAATTAATATCGTACTATTTTATCCTGATAAAAATAAAGTACTTGATCTAATCCATATTTGTTCTCAGTATCACAGAGCTAAAATTCTTTTGTTTGATAATAGTGTAGATTATCCATTTTTAGAATCTCTTAATTCTGAGAAAGTTATTTTATTTAAGAGTCAAAAAAATGTAGGAGTGGGTGGCGCACATCATTATGCGTGTCAAATAGCCGAAGCAGAAAATTTTGATTTTTTACTTTTTGTTGATCAGGATAGCCAATTACCCAAAGCATTTATAACTGATATGATTTTAGGATTTTATCGATTAAAAAAGTTGTATCCCCGGTTAAGTGCTATTGGGCCATCATGGCAAGATATTCGAATTGATAATGAGTGCCATGAAAATAGCTTAAAAAAAAACTGGGTTAATCAAAAAAAAGAAAATATACTTAATTTATTTGGGGCTAATAATACAATAATTAGTTCAGGGATGTTAATTTGGGTTCCTACGTTAAAAATAATTGGTTATCCTAAAAAAGAATATTTTATTGATTTAATCGATATAGAATGGTGTTTACGTGCTTTGTCTAAAAATTATCAGGTCAAGCTATTAAAAAATATACAAATACGACATAGCTTAGGGGAAGTTAAAATAATTAAAAAAAATATTTTACGATATCAGCAACCAATACGCTATTACTATTCTATTCGTAATAGTTTTCTTCTTTTTAGGGAAAAGCAGTTTCCTCTTTTATTTCGGATTTATATTTTAATTAAAAACTTAAAAGAAATGCAAAAGATTCCTTTTGTTCCTGAATCTATAAAAAGTTTGTTAGCAGCATTGAATGGATTTAAAGATGGAATTTTGGCAAGAAAAGGTCCTTTTTATAAATAGCCTTTAGTATAAGGAAAATTTAAGGTTTACCCATGATTAAAATCATGTTAACAGGTGCGCAAGGTCAAGTAGGGCATGAAATTGTCGATTTAGCATTAAAGTGTAACTTAAAATTATATCCTTTTATCCATAGGCAACTGAATATCACTGACTTTGGACAGTTAAAACAAACAATATCTACAATTAAGCCAAATTATATTATTAATGCCGCGGCCTACACTGTTGTCGATAAGGCTGAAAAAGAAAGCGGACTCGCCTTTGCTGTTAATGCTTTAGGCGTAGAATATTTAGCAAAAATTGCTAAAAAATATAATATACCTTTATTGCATATTTCTACGGACTATATCTTTGATGGTCAAAAAAAAATGTCTTACATAGAAGAGGATAAAGCTAATCCATTGTCTGTATATGGACAAAGTAAATTAAGCGGTGAAAATTTGTTAAGAGAGATTTGGTATAAACACATCATCTTACGCGTCAGTTGGGTATTCGGAACTTACGGCAATAATTTTGTGAAAACTATTATTCGTTTAGGAAATGAACGAACCGAATTAAGAGTTATTGCTGACCAAAAAGGGGCTCCTACATATGCGGGGGATATTGCACAGACGTTGTTAAAAATAATAGAGCGTCTACATAATGGTCAGTTTGCATGGGGTACATATCATTATACAGGAACACCCTCGCTGAGCTGGTATGAATTTGCAAAAAAAATAATAGAGGAACCGAAGCAGCATAAGTTAAGGTTAAAAAAAGTTATACCCATTTCAGCATTTGAATATCCTAGTGTTGCATATAGGCCCCCTAATTCTGAATTGGCTTGCGACAAGATTGCCCGAGTATTTGATATTAAACCAAAAAATTGGTCTGAAGGTTTAAAGAAGATGGTAAATATTTCATCATGATATATACACCTAAAAACATGTTAGTCACAGGCGGTGCAGGTTTTATTGCCAGTCATTTTGTGCGCTATTATCAAGAACATTATCCGGAAATATTTATTGTTAACCTCGATAAACTTACTTATGCAGGATCTTTGAATAATTTAAAAAATTTACCCTATCCTGATAATCATCATTTTGTGCAAGGGGATATACTTGATAGTCAATTAGTGTTGCGCCTATTGAAAGATTTTAAGGTGGATACAGTTGTACATTTTGCTGCTGAAACACATGTGGATCGCTCGATTAACTCACCTGAGAAATTTATACAAACTAATATATCAGGTACTTTCGCTTTATTAGATGCGTGTCGAAAATATTGGTTAGAAGAGCTTAGTTTAAGCGCATATGATTGTCGATTTCATCATATATCTACTGATGAAGTGTACGGTAGTTTAGGGAGGGATGAGCCAGCTTTTACTGAGCTAATACCCTACCGACCTAATTCTCCTTACTCGGCTAGTAAAGCTTCTTCTGACTATCTGGTGCGTGCTTATTACAATACATACGGGCTTCCTATTAGCATAACCAATTGCTCAAATAATTATGGTCCTTTACAACATAATGAAAAGTTAATTCCGACCATTATTGACTGTTGTTTACGCCAAAAAAATATTCCTGTGTATGGTGATGGTTCTAACATTCGAGATTGGCTCTATGTAGAGGATCATTGTAGCGGTATCGACAGAGTGATTCGAAACGGCAAATTGGGGGAAAGCTATAATATTGGTGGCAATACTGAATTAACTAACCTAGAAGTCATTCAGGTTATCTGTGATACATTGAACAACCTTATATCTCTTAACTATAACTATACGGATTTAATAACTTTTATAAAAGATCGACCTGGGCATGATTGGCGTTATGCAATTAATGCGGAAAAAATAAAAAAAGAGTTAGATTGGCAACCTAAAGAGACATTTTCTTCAGGAATCATAAAAACATTATCTGAGCTTGTAAGATAAAATAAAAAAGATTAGATTGATAGTATTTTATACAGCTCTCAAGGAGATAGTTGGCTTATATTAAACTTTATAGAACTTTACTACAGGATAATAATGCATGAGATTCTGATTGTATACATTATATAAAAAGTGTAGCATGCTGACTATCAAATGCTTAGAAATGGAATTAAATTAGAAAAATTATTAAAATGGACTTGGGTTAAGTGAAAATCACTGAGAGATTATTTCCAACTTGCCAATTAGGCAAAACAGACTATTTCATCGGCGGATTACTTCTTCTATTTTGTTATTTCGCTTTTTTTCAATCAGACATCTATGTTACTGGCTGGAATTCTTTAAATTATCTATTTGGCAATCCTTTAGAATTTTATGACAATTGCAAAAAAATTCAGGGACATGGTGATTTTGCTCCTGCAAATTATCCACCTACTTTATTTGTAATATTTGCGATTTGGTTATACCTATTTAAAATATTTGGTTTAATAAAATCTCCATTTTATTTTTCTCCTTATTTAGTCTATTGGCTTAAATTCTTAACCTCGTTAGTTTATATCGCGACGGGATTAATTTTTTATCAAGTAACACAAATATATCAACAAGATAAAAAATGGGGGGTCTATGCAACCTGGCTTTGGTTAACTTCACCCATCGCAATATTTTCACAATTTATTATTTCACAATATGATATTTTCTATGTATTTTTAACACTGTTTGGGTTTTTGTTTTTTTTAAAAAAACGTGCTTATCTGGCTTCCATCATATTTGGATTGTCCATTACATTTAAATATTTTCCTTTTTTTGTCTTTATACCTTTATTATTATTTTTTGAAAAAAAAATAACAAAATTAATTGTATGCGGATTAATGTTTTCAATTCCTACGCTTATTATTCAGGCCTTATATATACATTCCCCAGCTTATGTTTCTGGCGTATTAGGTTTTCCGGTAGTTGCGCGAGTTTTTTCTGCTGAATTATTATATAATGGTCCAAAAATATATTATATATTTGCCATATTTTCGATATTGATTGGCATTTCTTACTACCTAGATAGTTCCTATAATTATAAAAAAATAGCCGGATTTATTTTTCTTTTTTCAAGTATATTCCCTTTTCTTTTTATGTTATGGCATCCTCAATGGTTAATATTTATTACGCCTGCCATAGCATTAACCACAGTATTAAGTAGTAAAGCCAAAATTTCCAAATTTTTGTTTTTTGATTTATGCGCAATGTTTTTTTTTATAGGCTTCACCGTTTTATCTTTTCAAGATAATGTTGACTTAGAAATGTTTCAAGCAAAATTCTTTCATATACCTTTTGTACAATTTCAAAATATAAGTACATTATTCAATGTATTTCAAGGATTTAGTCCTAATGTCTATCTCTCATTTTTTTGGGGTTATTTAATTTTACAATTTATTCTTAAATTTAAATTTATTTATAATAACAATACAGATTCATCTTATTCCTATGACATGGTTAGACAAAGATATTATATAGGGATCTTTATTTTCCTTATTCCCGCTATTTTTATGTTTATAATAAATTTTAATAATAAGGACTTTTATATTTTAAGTACTGATAAAGAAAAGACTTTTGGAGAGTTAACAGCAAGTAGAAGTTTTGAACAGGAATTTATTGCTAAAAGTGCCAAACTAAAGCAAATAGATTTATTTTTATCAGGATTTTCAAGAAAAAATAATAATTTTATCCAGTTAGAAGTTTTGAATAGTGACCGTAAAAAATTAGTAATTTTTAAAAGACAGGAGAGGCTTTTACCAAATAATGGTTGGGAATCTTTTAAGTTTACACCGATTAAATTGAAAAAGGGTAAACTTTATTTTTTGCGATTAACATCACCAAAAAGTTATAATGGCAATGCTATTACTTGGCTAGCTTCAGAAAAGCCTACTTATATAAGTGGGGCTATTGTTGATGGAGTTCAACAAAAAGCTGATTTTACTTTTAAATTAAGATTTGAAAATATTTAAATACTTAGGTTTGTTCCAATAACTAGCGATAAAAATATTTTTTAATAAAAAGGAAATTTATGAAAGCCGTTATTTTAGCAGGAGGGGCAGGTACGCGTATTAGTGAAGAAACCAGTCTGCGCCCTAAACCTATGATTGAAATCGGTGGTAAGCCTATAATCTGGCATATCATGAAAATCTTTTCCGCTTTTGAGATCTATGATTTCATTATATGTTTAGGATACAAAGGATATCTTATTAAAGAATACTTTTCGAATTATTATTTGCATACATCGGATGTTACGTTTGATATGAAGAAGAATTGCACCATAGTTCATCAAAATAATTCGGAGCCATGGCGAGTAACCTTAGTTGAGACTGGAGAACATACTATGACAGGTGGTCGTCTCAAAAAAGCAATTCGGTATCTTGATAATGAGGACTTTTGCTTTACTTATGGTGATGGTGTGGGCAATGTTGATATTAAAGCGCTTATTCAATATCACAAGCAACAAAAAACTTTAGCGACCTTAACAGCTGTACAAGCCTTAGGTAGGTTTGGAGCTTTGGATATTATGGGTAATAAAGTAACTGCTTTTAAGGAAAAACACAGAGAAGAAGGTGCCTGGATTAATGGCGGTTTTTTTGTGTTATCTCCCAAAGTACTTCAATATATTGAAAACGATGATACTGTGTGGGAACACAACCCTTTAGAATCTTTAGCTCAACAGGGTGAATTATCGGCTTTTTTTCATAAAGGATTTTGGCATCCTATGGATACGTTACGGGATAAAAATACTTTAGAAACTTTTTGGTCACAAGGTAATGCACCTTGGAAAATTTGGGGAAATACCTCTCAAGTGACAGAAAATATTATTTCCCTTTAATGGTAGATTCATTGATGAAATTTTGGCGCGGAAAAAATGTATTAGTCACAGGCCATACGGGTTTTAAAGGAAGTTGGCTTTGTTTATGGTTGCAATCCTTAGGAGCTAATTGTGTTGGTTTTTCTCTAGAACCTCCTAGCCAGCCAAATCTTTTCGATATTACTCAGATTAGCGAAAAAATGAAGAGCATAATTGGGGATATAAGGAATTTTGAATTACTTCAAAGGACATTACAAAAATATCAACCTGAAATAATTATTCATATGGCTGCTCAACCCCTGGTTAATTTTTCATATCAGGAGCCACTAATAACCTATTCAACCAACATAATCGGAACTACTAATCTTCTTGAAGCTGCGCGTTTCACAGACTCAGTGAAAGCGATAGTCAATGTTACAAGTGATAAGTGTTATCAAAATCAGGAATTAAATCGTGGCTATCATGAAGAGGATACTTTGGGTGGTTATGATCCTTATAGTAGCAGTAAGGCGTGTGTAGAATTGATTACACAAGCCTATTCATACTCTTATTTTAAAAAAAGAGGAATTAATATTGCTACAGCGAGAGCAGGCAATGTTATTGGGGGTGGAGATTGGGGGCAGAATCGTCTGGTCCCGGATGTAGTCAATGCCTGTATAAAACAGCAAAATATTTCTTTACGTTATCCTGATGCTTTACGGCCATGGCAACATGTATTAGAACCATTGAGTGCTTATCTTATGCTTGCTAAACACTTATATGAATCCCCGGCAGCTTATACTCAGGCTTGGAATTTTGGGCCTAGCGAGGATCAAGATAAAACCGTTAGCTGGCTTACTGATACACTTATTAAATATTGGGGAAGCGGAATAAAGTGGATTCAAAATTCCAGTGAGCTTAAACGTGAAACTAATTTGCTCCGTTTAAACTCTACTAAGGCAAAACAGTTTCTGGGTTGGAAAAGCCAATGGAGTATAGAAACAACGCTAGCAAAGACGGTTGAATGGTATCAAAGTTATTTTAAGGAAGAAAATATGCAAAATATCACATTAAAACAAATAGATGAATTTCAGAAAACATTAGCTTAATTTATAACCATATATTATGTCATTAGCCAAACCTAATATAGTTTTTGGATTTCTTAAGGAAAATTTTGAAGCAAGAAAACAATTTATAGCTTTTTTATTTGTCGGTGGAATTAATACACTTTTTGGCTATGGAGTTTATGCTTTTTTTATTTTTATAGGCTTTCATTATCTCTATGCGAGTTTATTTTCAAGATTGCTTGGCTTTGTATTTAATTTTTTCACAATGGGTAAATTGGTTTTCAAAAAATTAGATATAAAACTAATTAAAAAATTTATTGTATTCAATATTTTTACTTATTTATTATTTATTATATTAATTAAACTATTTAGTTTATGTAAAATTAATGTGTATATCAGCGGATTAATTGCAAGCGGATTTATGGCGATTCTATCTTACTTAATTAATAAATACTTAGTCTT
>JBDKHK010000003.1:0-2717 GCA_039797705.1 Bacteroidota bacterium | reverse complement strand
AATAGTGAGTCGTAATACGACTACTTTTATGTCCAAGCAAATCTTGTCTATCTTCAAAGCTTACTTCAGCGGCGCGCAATCGACGACCAAAAGTATGCTTCAGATCATGAACCCTCACCTGTTAAATCAAAGAAAATCTTACCTGTGTTTAAAGAGGTAGACGCGCCAATGAATCATTGGGAAAAATTTTCCAATCCAGACAAAATAAGCTGTTATTTAGTGCCCAGCAACCATGAAACCATGTTTCAAAAACCATACGTTGAAACTTTAGCCACTTTAATGGATAAATATTTTGAAACAATTACACACATATAATTTAGATTATAAAGTAATCATCCTTAAAATCCATACAAATGTATCTCTGAAAAATGGTAAATTTAATGGCATTTAGCTTTACTTACACTTAGAAATATTATATTTCACTACCTTCTTTCTTATTCATATTTGATAAATGCGCGTATGTATCTCATTATTTTGACTTACTAATTTTCTCCTTTTTAAGAAAAAATCAGTATTTGGTTTTCTATCTTTTTGTTCCATATAACTGATACTATTTGGATTAATACCAAGTTTTTCACACTCTATATTAATCTGTTTAAAAAACTCACCTTGTTGATCCATTAATTGTTGAAAGTTACCCTGTTCGATTATTTTTCCGCGTTTCATATATATAATTTTATCTACGTTAATAATACTGCTTAACCGATGTGTTACAATTAACATAGTGCACTCGGTAGTCAACCTATCAAGTTTATCCATAATTTCTCTTTCTGTTTGTATATCTAAAGCTGAAGTGGCTTCATCTAATATAAATATAAAACCTGCTTTTAAAATTGCGCGTGCAATGGCTACCCGCTGTTGTTGACCACCGGATAACTTCTCTCCTTTCTCGCCTACGTTAACCTCGAGTCCATTAGTATCAACATAATTTTGTAGTTCAACCTGCTGGGTAACTGCTATTATTTCTTCATTCGTTGCTGATAAATAACCGTAGCGAATATTTTCAGCCAAGCTATCATTAAATAAATCAGAATTTTGTGAAACAATAGAGATTTCTGATCGCATTGATTCAGCACGTAAGTCATTTATATTTTCGCTATTAATAGTAATCTCACCCTGTGTAGGGTTGTAAAAGCGCATCAATAATTTTACCAGTGTAGATTTTCCTGAACCGCTTTCACCTACGATAGCTGTTTTTTTTCCAGGCTCAAGCGTAATAGAAACATCGTTAAGCGCGTTTTCTTTTCCGTTATTATACGCAAAACTTATATTTTTAAACTCAATCTTCGGAGCTTTATTAAGAAACAAATCTATTGCCCTATCCGCATCTGCCACTGACGATAGTTTCGCTTTAAATTCACTAATTTTATTACACTCTATGGATGCCGTGTATAATTTTTCAATTGATTCGGAATTTTGCTTCAAAAGACTTCCTGTCTGCATTAAAAAATAAGTCAATAAAGCAAAATCGATAATTTCAATTTCACCTTTCAAAAATCGATAAAGAGAAAAAAGAACCGAAATAGTAAATCCTATGGATTCTATTAAATTACCACGTAATATATTGGCTTCATCCTGTATATGACTTTTAATATATGCTTGCGCCTGCGCATCAAGCTTATGACTTACCATTCTAATTTCATAGGCTACATTATTGAAAAAATGAGCCACTTGGTAACGTTTAATTGAATCTAATAAAGCACCATAAGCAGCATATACGTTTACTAAAAGCTCTTCACGTATTTCTCCACTCTTTTTAGCCCCATAAAATGCATTTAATATATGGACAACCATAATACTAATAGTCGCAACTCCCATTGGCCAGTCAATATAAAATAAACCACCTGCGAGCCCTATAAGAGCGACTTTTTTTCCATGGATATAGTATCGCGCAAGTTTGTAATTTTAAAAGCTATTGTCACGTGATCGAATATATTGCTCGCTGTGAGTTCGCATCAAGATTAATCATGGCGCTGAAATCATATTGATCTTTTATAATATTTTTTAAGGTATTAACAATCCGTTGGCTAGCCTTTCCATCGCCAAAGGGATTTTGTAAAAAGCTCGTCTTATTATAATACGTTTCATCTTCTAATAACTTTATCGCCTCGGCATATATTCTTTTTTGACACGTTCCGACCAATTTTATAGTACCCGTAAGCAACGCTTCATGTCTTTCTGTATTATCGCGCATAACCAGTACAGGCTTTCCTAAACTAGGCGCCTCTTCTTGTATCCCACCTGAATCTGTCAATATCAAGTAAGATTTTTTCATCAAAAAAACAAATGATAAATAATCTTGGGGTTCTATTAAGAACATATTTTTTTTATTTCCTAAGGTTTCTCGCACATAGTGGTTAACGGCAGGATTTGGATGAACCGGATATATCACCTCAACATCATCGCGCGCCCCTAACAAAGCAATCGCCTCACAAATAGATTTAAATTTTTTGATATTATTTTCTCTCCGATGTCCGGTTATCAAAATCAGTTTTTTCTGATCGTTCAAATAAGAAAATTTGGCATGTAAACTAGCACGTAACTCATGCTCATTTTCTATCCTCCGTACAACATATATTAAAGCATCAATAACCGTTGTAAACCACCCAAAGTTACCCCAGTTTTTAAATAGAGTAATTTTTGTTTAGGGATTGAGAATAGTATAGGGGTGTTTGATTATTTAAAGCTTCATGGGGTCTTTCCTCGTTGTAATGTTT
>JBDKHK010000002.1:0-24935 GCA_039797705.1 Bacteroidota bacterium | reverse complement strand
TGGTTCAGAGCATCCCGATTTATAATCGGGAGATTCCACGGTTGACTTCGTTCTTTAATTTGATTTTTCCGAAATAAATATATTTCGGGCGCATAGCTCAGCTGGTTCAGAGCACCTGCCTTACAAGCAGGGGGTCCGCGGTTCGAACCCGTGTGCGCCCACTCCCAAATCCCAACACATTAGTTGGGATTTTTTATTATATGCCTTGTTATTGTTACATATTGTATTCATCTTATCTTGACAAGTTTTATATCGGTCAGACTTGTGATGATTTAAACGAACGATTAAGAAGACACTTATCTAATCATAAAGGTTTTACTGGTAAAGCAAAAGATTGGGTTATTGTATATTTTGAAACTTTTAATACCAAAGAAGAATCTTTAAAAAGAGAATCTCTATTTAAAAGTATGAAAAATAGAAAATTTATTGAAAAACTCATTGCTGGTTCTATGCATCCCGATTTATAACCGGGAGGATCTGCGGTTCGAACCCGTTCCGAAAGAATCAGAATAAATAGTGCGCCCAATTTTTTATTGATGTGACCTCAAACAGTTTATTCTAAGAAAGCCCCAAAATCAATAAAAAAAATCTGATTAATCCAATTTTTTGTATTTTTTTGGGGAAAATTCAAACATACATTGCACAATGGTTTTTGAATACTATTTTTTCAAGCTAAGAAGAGAATAAAAATTGTGCGTAGGTTTAGGGAGTTGCAAACATTGCAAATAATAAAAGATATGGATTCTCTGAATTACAACCTTGAGGGGAAAATTTTTCAGAATAATTTTTCAACTTACACAGTTAATGAGATACTACCTTACAATACATTTTATAAATAATTAAAACTATCACTTCAACAGCTGCTTATTTCAATTCTACTTAGCAAGTCAATACGCAATAACTTTTAACTAATACCTAATAACTAATTTACCAATCATCAACGGATTACTTTAACTACTAATTCTTTCAACAAATCAGCGTTGGAATTATTGCCAGTAGCGTATAGACCCTTTGCTTTTGCATCGTATTCGCATAGTAAATGCAGGATTTCTGTAGTCTTTTGTAGTGAATAATATTTTGCACCACTACTAACATCTGGTGGAACCCAACCTAAAGCATCTTTAATAGCTTTGCTATCTTTTAATTGTTGTACTACAAATAATTTACTAAAATGGTTGTACATATAAGCAATGATGGCAATAATAGGTCCGGCTTTAGGATTTTTTTCAAAATACAAAATCATTTTCATTGCTTTGGAAAAATCTCGGTAAACAATCGCTTTATTAAATTCAGTGATATTATACTCTTTGGAAATACCGATATATTTCTCAATTAATTCTGTAGATATTTCTGTATCGTTCGAAAGCATCACCGATAATTTATCTATCTCATTGGAAATACGTGATAAATCATTCCCTAAATTCTCCGCCAATACTTTAGCTGCTTCTGCAGTTATTTTAAATTTCTTTTCGCCAACATATTTTACAATCCATGCTGGCAATACATCTTCCGATAGTTTTTTTGTTTCTAAATAAACAGAATATTTTTCGATGGTTTTGGCAATCTTCGTTCGCTTATCTAACGTTTTGTTTTTATGCGCAAACACTAATATAGTGCTGCTAACAGGTTTTTCAAAATAACTTTCAAATGCTTCCCATTCTTTTACTTTAAAATCTTGTGCTTCTCTAATTACAACTACTCTCCTTTCGGCAAAAGCTGGATATTGTTTAGCATCGTTCAGCACAACCATTGGGTCAGCATCTTTTCCGTAAAACATAGAAAAATTAAAATCCTTTTCGTGTGGTTCTAATGCATTAGTGCTAATAAAATCTTCAACAATGTCTATATAATAAGATTCTTCACCGCATAAAAAATAGATGGGTGCAAATTTTTTTGCTTGTAAGTCTTTCCAAATAGAATCAAAGGTAGCTGCCAAAATGGATATTGTTATTTACCGCACAAGTTACAATTTATGCAAGAACGAAACCAATATTGTTGAATAAATTTAATCACAAATATGATGCATTTTATGTATCATTTAAAATTTCATTTTATAAGAAACCTGACAATCTAAAAGTGGGTATTAAAATATCAAGCGAAGGGAAAAAAAATGTCAACAAATATTAGAATATCTATCTCGGTGAAATTTTTCTAATGTAGGATAAATGAAAAATAAATAAAAAACTACTGGCTTTTTAAAAGTGCTGTAATATCTTTTTGCATTTTATGTGCGATGGCATTTGCGGTTTGCTCTGTAGAACTTTCAGCATAAATTCGAATAATTGGTTCTGTATTAGAGCCACGTAAATGCACCCAATCTTCGTCTATATCTATTCGTAAACCATCTATTAAATTTTGAGGATATTTTTGGTATTTATCTTTAATTTTTTCAATAATAAATTTCAAATCCATGCCTTCTTCCAATTGTATTTTATTTTTGGAAATAACATAGTTTGGATATTGAGCCCGCAAAGAATTCATACTTTTGTTGGAAGTTGCTAAATGCGATAAGAATAATGCAATTCCCACCAAAGCATCGCGACCGTAATGCAATTCTGGAAGTATGATACCGCCATTTCCTTCACCACCAATTATGGCGTTGGTGTCTTTCATCATCTTCACCACATTTACCTCTCCTACGGCTGATGCTGTATATTCTACGCCGTGTTTTATGCTAATATCTCTTAATGCTTTTGAAGAGGATAAATTGGAAACGGTATTTCCTTTTTTATGTTTTAAGATGTAATCTGCCACTGCAACTAAAGTATATTCTTCGCCAAATGGGATTCCTTTTTCATCTATCAAGGCTAATCTATCTACATCCGGATCTACAGCAATACCAAGATCTGCTTTTTGCTGTTTTACTTCGGATGCCAATGCTGATAAATGTTCTGGTAGTGGCTCAGGGTTGTGTGCAAATTTTCCGGTTGGTTCACAATATAATTCATGAATGATTTCAACCCCTAATGCTTTTAATAATTTTGGCACTGCAATTCCTCCTACGCTGTTTACAGCATCTACAACTATTTTAAAGTTCTTTGCTTTAATAGCTTCCATATTTACATAAGGAAGTTTTAGAATTTCTTGAATATGATATTCTAAATAATCTTTTTTAACAAGATGTCCAAGCTTATCTACTTCTACAAAATCAAATTTCCCCGATTGTGCTTTTTTCAACACATCTTGTCCCACTTTTTCAGAAATAAATTCACCTTTATTGTTCAATAATTTTAGTGCATTCCATTGCTTAGGATTATGAGAAGCTGTGATGATAATACCTCCGTCTGCTTGTTCGGCAACTACCGCCATCTCTACGGTCGGCGTGGTTGCCAGTCCAATATCTACCACATCTAAACCAATGCCCATCAAATTTCCTACAATGATATGATATACCATCTCTCCCGAAATTCGTGCATCTCTGCCTATTACGATTTTTTTTGCGTCGTTTTGTTTGAGAATAGTTCCAAAAGCGAGAGAAAATTTAGCAATATCAATAGGAGTTAATGCTTCTCCTGATTTTCCACCTATTGTACCTCGAATACCGGAAATTGATTTTATTAAAGTCAAATTTTAAAAATTTAGTAGTGCAAATGTACAAAATAAGAACCCTCATCCCGTTATTAATAATAACAACTGTTGAGAAAATAATATAGAAATAAAAAAAGATAGAAATAGGTTATTTTTTGTCCTATTTATTTTTTCATTATAAATTGTGTCTTTTCTGCAAGTATTTTATTACTTACTATTTCATAGATGCCAAAAAGCGCAAAGGAGAAGATTAAATCTCCCGCCCAACTGAATTTATTAAAAGGAATTGCCATTACATAACAATTAATCAATCCTTCTAAATTTAAGGTGTACATATTACTAAATAACCAAACGCCAAAATTGCTGATAACGAAAAACAACAAAGAGGCTAATAAAGTTATACCAGCTGTTTTTCCAATATTAAATTTACCTTTTAATACTGTACCCAAAAGTACGATTAACCATACCGTTCCATAAGTAAACAATATGGTTGAATGTAATAATGGATAATTATTCATGTAAGAGATAATGACATCGCTAAGAAACAAAGTTAACATAGGAATAATAAATGCTAATTTTTTATTTTCAAATTTTGCTCCTGCAAATAAAACTATTGCAATTAACGGAGTCATATTAAATGGATGTGGTATAATTCTAAAGATAACGGCTGCAACTATCAAGCCAATAGCCAAGAGTAATTTAGAGTTGTTAGAGATCGTTTTCATATTTCAAAGTTACAATTTATTAGAGAGAATGTTTTTTATTTTTTTTTGAACAAAAGTTAATTAGATGTTTACTTTTCAGGGAATGTTCCCAAATGAACTCCGAAAGAATCATTTTTTCTATCTTCAAAAAACTTGCGCAACGTATAGGCGGAAGAAGCAAATGCCATGTCTTTCCATGGAATATCTTCTTCTTTGAACAATACGGATTCTATGCTTTCTTCACCGTTGCGTATGATGCCGTCTTTCAGTTTAGCTAAAAAATGAATATATACTTGATTGGCTTGCGGTAAGTTATATACGGAATAAACTTTTTCGATTTCTATATTGGCACCGGCTTCTTCCCATGTTTCGCGAATAGCACCGTCTTCTGCTTTTTCAAAATCTTCTAAATAGCCGGCAGGCAGATTCCAAAAACCTCTGCGTGGCTCAATAGCACGGCGGCACAATAATACTTTATCTTCCCAAACGGCTAATGTGCCTACTACTAATTTTGGATTGGTATAATGAATGGTATTGCAGTGTTCGCATACAATTCTATCTCTGCCTTCGGCATATTTTAAGACAACTTCTTTGCCACAACTACTACAATATTTTTGAAGCGTAAACATATTTATTTGTTAAAAACAAAAGATTTTACCGCGCTTGGGTCGTCCGATTCTCGTTGGTCTAATTGTGTGGTTTGCCAATTTATTTTTCCATTGAGCCACAAGTCTTCTGCAATAGCGGATGGGTCACTGATTTGAATTAGTTTCAATCCTGCATTAATAGTAACTGTCCCATCATTTCCAAAAGACAAAGGGTGCATATTGGGTTTCCAATTCTTAAAAAATAAATCTATATCATAAACACAACTGCCACTTGATGTATTGTACGTGTATTTAGGAATTGCAATATCCAACATTAATAAATGAGGTGTTTCTTTTCTTTTTCTTGTAAATCCTCCATTTCCTTTTTCGATATTCACTTCAATTTTATCAAAAACAGGGATACCAATATTATAGCCAGCAATGCCGTTTATATTTTTGTTTTTGAATGTTTTATCATTTCTAAAAATCTCGTTAGGATCAATGTCTGGTCTTGTTTTTAAAGGTTTCCACCAATTATAATTTTGGGATACTTTAGAAGAAGCAATATGAACACCTTCATTATATGTCATTATCTGATAAGCCACTCTAAATTGATAATCAAACCATTCATTATCACCTGGCGTAAAATTTATACATTCTGGCGAGTCGCAATCTGCTCCTAATTTTATGGTTAAATTAAAGGAAAAAGAATCATTTTCTATTTTTAAATCTTGTACATTAATATAAAACATGGATAATTTATCTGCATTTCCTGAGCCCATTACCTTTCCATTGCTTCTGGTGCTGGAGGCTAAATCAAAACCATTTAAAACTACAATACCTTGTTTATAATTTTTCAGTTCATTAGGCCAAGCTCCTTTTACTGTGACCATTTTTGTGGTGGTCGTTGCTTCTCTACCTCTAACGGTACAAGAAACAATAGAAGAAAAGAATTTTGCTTTTTGTGATTTTACATAAGTGAAGAAGGTCTGATAATCTAATACATCGCTTCCACTGCCGGCTGCGGCAGAATGGGATATGACTGCTTGGATTCCGTTGTCTGATTTTTGAATACTTTGTATCCAATCGCCCATTCTGTTTACACGGTGATTGTAGCCCCAATCGTGATAAAATCCTTGCCAAAAAACAGTGGCACTTTCTGTATTGAAAGAATCTTTTGGATAAGAAATTTTATCTACTAAAATAATATTTGATTTATTTTCTCTAGTATATATAAAACTGATATTACACCATACCATGTATAATGCAAACAAAGAGAAAAGTATTAGTAGTATGTACCTGTTTTTCACAATTGGTTTATTCAAAAACAATAATATGAAAAAAATGCGACTTTTTGGATATTTTGGGTAGCTACTTTTAAAATATCTTTACACTAAACCTAACTAATCTTTATAAAAAAAGATAAAACTGTTGCCTCAAAATAATAAAATTGAGATTTATGCTTCACAACTTACGCATTGTACTAAATTTTGCACCACGGTTTCTTTAGAAACACTTTGGCTGCGTTGGTAATACAAAGTTTTAATTCCCAACTGCCATGCTTCTATAATTAATTGGTTGACCTCTTTAACTGGTAAATTGGCAGGGATATTAATATTTAAACTTTGAGATTGGTCAATATATTTTTGGCGGATAGATGCTTGTTGAATAATTTCTAATTGACTGATTTCTTTAAATGTTTTAAAGATTAATTTTTCTTTTTCAGTCAATTCATTTAGGTGCTGCACACTACCTTGATTGAGCATAATGCTTCGCCAAGTATCTTCGTTGTCAATTCCTTTATCTTCTAATAATTCTTTTAGGTATTTATTTTTACGAATAAAATTTCCTTTGGCTAATCCTGCTTTAAAATAATTACTACTAAAGGGCTCTATACCAGGGGATGTTTGTCCTAAAATGGCAGACGAGGAAGTAGTAGGTGCAATAGCTAAGACTGTAGTATTTCTAATGCCGTATCCTTTTAAAACTTCTGGTTCGCCAAAAATTTCAGCTAATTTTGCCGTTGCAATGTCTGCTTCTGAGCGAATTTGTTTGAATATTTTATTGGTCAGTTGTTTTGCTTCTAAGCCTTCAAAAGGTATTCTATTTTTTTGTAAATAGGAATGCCACCCCATTGCGCCCAATCCTATTGAGCGGTGTTTTTTGGCAAATGTATTTGCTGATTTTAAGTAATAATTATCTTCTGTTTTATTAATAAATTCTTGCAAAACTGCATCTAAAAAAAAGATGGCCGTTTGTACAGCATCCGTATCTTTCCATTCGTCATATAATTCTAAATTCATGGATGAAAGGCAGCAAATAAAGGATTCCTCAAATGTTGAGGGCAACATAATTTCCGAGCATAAATTACTGGAATTGATGTGCATATTTTTGTCTTTATATACTTGTGGTTTATTTCTATTTACATTGTCTGAAAACAGAATATATGGCATTCCTTTTTGCTGTCTAGATTCTAATACCTTTGCCCAAATTTTTCGTTTTTCCATATCGCCGTTAATCATTTCATGCATCCAATAATCTGGTACACATACCCCGAAAAATAAATTTTGAAGCGGACTACCAATGTCTTTGATATTCAAAAATTCTTCAACATCTGGATGGTCAATATCTAAATATGCTGCAAAAGCTCCACGTCTTACTCCTCCTTGAGAAATCGTATCCATGGCTGTATCAAATAGTTTCATGAAAGAAACTGCTCCGCTGCTTTGTCCGTTATCTGTAACGGCAGTACCTCTGCCACGTAATTCGCCAAAATATCCCGATGTTCCACCGCCGATTTTTGTTTGCATAATTACTTCACCTAATTTATGTGTAATCCCTTCGATATAATCGGGTACATGAACATTGAAACAGGAAATAGGCAATCCTCGTTCTGTTCCCATGTTTGCCCATATTGGAGAGCTTAAACTCATCCAGCCTTTTTCTACTATTTCAACAAATTTTTCTTTTAATTCAGGGCGATAGAGTTGTTTGCTTGCAGCGGTTGCAACTCGTTCAATTGCGCCTTTTACGCTTTCTCCTTTAAGTAAGTAACCTCTGTTTAGTATTTGTTCACTCTCATCGTTGAGCCACCATATTTCATTCATTTGTGTGATAGTTTATATAATTTTAGAATAAATCTTCAGCGTAAATACTTTTGTCGTGTTTGGTATAAGCAGTAGGACGTTTTGCAAAAAAATCATCCAATTCATTCGCAAACACTTCTTCATCAAACCAATGCATTGGTTGGTATTGTTGGGTTGTAATATTATATAATTTTGGAATTCCAATTTTTTGAAGTGAGTTATCTACTCTGTATTTCATAAAATTGAGCATGTCATTTTTTGAGAAAAAATCTAATTCCCCATTTTCATAAATCCAATCCAACAACTCTGCTTCATACTCAATATATTTTTTTACTTCCTGTGCAATTCTTTCTTTTATTTCATTTGTCAGAAAACCTTCATTTTCTAAAATATTCAATAAAAATACGCCAGCATCTGCATGGTTTTGTTCATCAATAGAAGTCCATGCTATAATGTTAGAAGTATTTTTTAAATAACCTTTAAATCTTGTAAAAGAAAGGATATTTGCAAACTGAGAAAACAGAGAGGAATTTTCGACAACTATTGTAAAGAATAACAGTTTTGAAATCACGTCCTTGTCTGCATACAAACTATTTTCTATCAGTTCTAATTTTTTAGCAAAAACAGGAATATTTACTAAATTTTCAAAATCATTGTTGTAACCCAATATCTCGATAAGTCTTGCATAAGCTTCACCATGTCGCACTTCACATTCAGCAAATGTAGCGCCTAAATTATTGAATTCTGGTTTAGGAAAATGCTTATACAAATCGCCCCAAAATAACTTAACACCTATTTCAACCTGTGCAATACTAAGAAGGCTGCGTTTGACAATTTCTTTTTCTAATTCACTCAAATTAGATTTAAAATCTTGTATATCTGCTGTAAAATCAATTTCTTTATGTACCCAAAAAGAACTATTCATGCTTTCTACGAATTTCATTACTTCTGGATATTCAAAAGGCTTATAATTAAGTCTCTTATCAAAAATGCTCATTGAAATTTGGTTTTAAAAAATTAAACAATGGCATAAAAGGAAAGTATTGAATGAGCGTATAATGGTCTCTTTCAGAACTTCGTCTTTTATGCGAAAACAAAATTCAAACTGATTTGGCAGGTAATCTGGCTTACGGTTTTATCCGTTTACAGTTGCGCTACAGCTCAGGATTTACACCCGATTCCCCTGTTGTTTGTATTATTAATAATAACAACCAAACAGTAATTATTTGAAACAAAGATAGAGGGTGAAAATGAATATAAATTACGCTTTAAGGATGTAATTATACACAGCGTATTATGATGTTTATAAAAAATATGGTTTTTACTTTCAAAATGAAATCTATATTCATTTATAAAAAAATCAATGGAGTTTGACGGGTTTTTTATCATCTCCAACGGCAACAAAAGTAAATTCTCCGCTCACTGCTTTTTCTCTATCTTCTGAATACATTTGTTCGATAAAAATATCTACACGAACTTTTAAACTTGTATTACCAATATAGGTTACTTTTCCTACGAGTTCGATGATAGTTCCTGCTGGAATTGGTTTTTTAAAATCAATGCGGTCGCTGCTTACAGTTACCATTCTTTGTCTGCTGTATCTTGTGGCGGCGATAAAAGCCACTTCATCCATCCATTGCATGGCGGTTCCACCAAATAGAGTATCGTAATGATTGGTTGTATTTGGAAATACGGCTTTAAAAATACGTGTTTCTGATTTTAAAATTTTATCTTCTCTTACCATATTTTATTTTTATTAATTAAGAAAAAGTGGTCAATTTTTTGAATGTCCGTAAGGGCAATGTTTACATCCATTTTTACAACAGTATCCTCTTTTGATGTGATATAATTCAGTGAATACCCATTGTCCTTTTTCGTTAATGTAGTAATCTTTCTGCTGCTCCAAATCTTGTTTGGTTGGCGGTTTTTTATCTTCTTGTATTTTTTTATTATCGTTCAAAAAATCCTAGTAGTTTTTTTATTTTATTTTTAAACTGATTATTATAATATCCTGCTTTAGCTTCTTTCATGCAGGAAGCGCAAAGACAGTCTTCATAATTTTGTTGAATATAATTTCGCTCTTTGTTGTTCAACTCAACTGTTGCACATTGACAAAGTGCTATTGTGCCAACTTTACATTCAAAAATGGCATTGCATCTTGGGCAATATTTTTCTTCATGGTTACACATTTTTTAGCTGCAAAATGGGGAGCTTTTTTTGTGCTATTGCAAATGATCCGAACAATACACCAGAGTAAAAAAAATCGCCTAACATGGTTCCTTTTAAAAAAGGGATTCCAGCGACATAACACGTTAGTAATCCTTCAAAAGTTTTTGGATACATTGATCCGCTTGCCCATACTCCAAAGTTAGAAACTAAAAAGAAAATAGTTGTTGATGCAATTGCACCAACAACTATTTTTTGTATATTAATTGTTTTTAAAATAAAAATTCCCGCAAGTACTATTAAAAGATAACTTCCATATTGCCAATAAAATCCTTGATAAAACCAGGTAAATTCAGAAAAATATTGACGATAAATAATGTTATTAATAAACAAATCACTCAACCAAGTGGCAGCAATGGGAATTAAAAATGCTTGCCATTTTTTGTCAAAATAAGCAGCGCCAAAGAGTCCGATTGCTCCAAGTGGTGAAAAATTTGGTATATGTGGAATAAGCCGACTAAAAGCTGCCATCAAAACCATTATAATCAACAGGCTGAAACGAAGATAAATTGTTTTTTGCATTTGTATTTTTTAAAAGATTATGAATAGCAGAAATCAAATTCTATTTACAAAAAATCAAAAATATTTTTACAGATTAAAAGCTGCATTATTGGGACCAATGCCTACTTGAATAGAGTCTATCAAACCTCCCGTTGCATTGTATCTAAATACATATCCACCTGATGAAAAATTAGGCGCACGTAATCCCCAAATTTGATTATTATATGGAGATGCTGCTAATCCATAAAAACTTCTGCCAGAAATAATTGGGGTGGTTGGCAATGCACTTGCTGTAATATCTAAAGCATACACATTATCGCTAATAGAATAATAAATTTTTCTACCATTGTCGCCTACTGCTATATTTAATTCATAGCTCAAACTACCTGAATTAATTAGTGTAAAGCTTTTATCTATGGTATTGGTGGTGCTATTAATTCTTACTATTTTAGAAGGTGTCAATTTTGTAATATTAGGCCAAGAGGACCAATCTGATTGTCCTGCGCATAAAACCCAAATATTATTATGAGCATCTTTAACAAGTTTTGTTGGGATATCGCCAACTTTTATAGTAGAACTCACAGCATCTGTTGTTGAATTAATGATAGAGACAGTACTATCAATACTCCAACCACCGCTATTGGCTACATATACATTATTACCTGCTTGCTCTAATTGTTCGGGGCCTTTACCTACATTTATACTTGTAGAAATAGTATTTGTTGTCAGATTGATTACTACTACTTCACCAGCACTACTCCCATTCGTTACATACGCTTTGTCATTCGTTACACCTAATGCATAACGTACATAGCTCGTATGATTGGTGGCACTTGTGTCAACAATAGTAGCTATGTGTTTGAATGTTCGCGCATCTACAATTTCTATTTTATGAGAATTATTTACACAAATAATTCCTTTATTACCCACTCTTGTATAAGACTGAACAACATCACCAAGATTCATTCCGCTATTTGCATTTTCATAAATGTAATTAGTAACCACACCATTTCTATTAATAAAAGAAACAGAGCCATTATTACTACCAAAGCTTCCTTCGTTGGTAATAATTGCAGATCCAGATTCGATAAATGTACCTAAGGTATCATTTTTTTCTTCTTCTTTGTTACAAGCTATTATGCTTAAACACAACAACAAAATCATTGAGATTTTCTGATTCACTTTTTTCATTTTAAATTTGTTTTTAAATTAAGTAATATTGATATAGTATAATTTCTAAGTGGCTGTGCATAGCTGCGCAAGCTCTCATATTTAGTATTAGAAATGTTATTTACTTTAAAGGCAATTTCGGCGTCTGCCATTTTAAAATATCCTTTAAATGCAACAAATAAATCAACTAATGTGTAAGGTTTTAATTGAAATACTTTTATATTTTCATCATCCGTAAAACGGCTGCTTACATAGAGAATATTACATCCTGTGTTAAAATATTTATCTTCAAAAATAAAATAAGATTTAATAGTATGCTGAGGTCTGTATCGGATAAAATGTCCATTTAATGCTGGATTGGAGGCTTCTTTTATAATAGTGGAATGATTGTAATTGTAATTTATGGAAACTTTAAAAAGATTCGTTTTATTCCACCTTATACTGTTTTCTAAAGTTGACTCAATGCCGTAATGTCTTGTTTTCTTAATGTTTTGAGGTGTATATAACCCTGATAATATTGGAGACCAAACGATATTATTATTGATGATGGAATAATAAATAGAATTAGAAAAATTTAATTGATATGGGGATGATTTTTTTAATGGGTGTATATTCAAATTATATTCCACAGTATATCCAGTTTCTGGTAATAAGTTTTTATTCCCTCCAGGTTGCCAAAATAAATCATTAAAATCCGGAAGCCTATATTTATCGGCATAACTGAAGGAAGTATTGAAAATATTTTTCTTATCAGTATAAGCAATAACCAATCCAAATTGCGGGCGTATATATTTTGATTTCATTATTTCTTGCCGAACTGTAGCACTTAATTCTATATTTTTTATTATGTATTTTGTTCCTATGAATGCAGCTCCTCTATGTCTATTTGCAATGATATTATAGGCAGTTACTTTGGCATTTTCCCAAATATAATCCAAGCCTGCATCCATCGTAATGGAATGTTTAAAATAATGTCTGTAATTAAGACTGTTTTGAAGTTGGTGTGCAAAATAAGGTGCTTTAATATTGCTGGCTTCGTCGTTGTAATATAAATAATCATACACATGTCCGGTTCTAAAATAAAGCTGTGCATTAGAAAATATTTTTTGATAACGCATGAAACTTTTTACAGAAAAATCTTTCTGATATTGAACGCTATTTTTGTATCCACCCATTAATGCAGGAACATTATGAAATTTAGACAAAGTAAAATTCCCAATATCTAGCTGCTGTTGTTTTTTGAGTTTCACATTCAGTTCATTAACTGTTGCCCATTGCTTTAAATCATTGTGTTCATTCAAAACTAAAGGGTTTTCAAATTTATATTTATCATAAAAAGGAAAATTATTTTTTGCATTTTGATAAAAAGAGGAAGAAGAAAATTGTATTTTTTCATTTCCTATTTTCAAAGAAAAATTAGTTCTGTAATTTTTAAACGAAGAAAAATCTTGACGAATAGAAAGATTTAATTTTCGTTGAAAAGTTGGTTTATTATTTAGCAATACAGCCCCACCAAAAGTACCACTGCCCAAAGCAGCACCCGAAGCGTTGGTAATAATATCTATATTATTAGCGGCATTGATAGGTATCAGCGAAATATCGGCAGAGCCCAGCGTAATAGAATTAATTTTTAATCCATTCCAATATACTGCCGTTTGGTCATCGGCAGTGCCACGCAAACTGATAGAAACAGCGCCGCCCAATCCATAAGAATTTATTTGAACAGGAGTGAAATTTTGCAAAATATCTGCAATGGAATTTCTACCATAATAATGTGATTGAAAACTGTCTAATTTATAATTTAAATTGGTGCTTGAAAAATATGTTTCTCTGCTAGATTGAATTATAACTTCTGGAATGGGAATAGTGTCTGCACATAAAATATTTATCCAACCTACTTGTAGGAATATAAATAATGATATAATATGTAAAATATTTCTTTTCATATACTTAAAATGCTTCCACAGAACATTTATTAGTTAAAAAAAACAATGGCAGGTCTTCTGACTTACACTATTTGTTGCGCCTTCCCGTTTTTTTTATAAACAGTGGCTTGAAGAACAACAAACGTTCAAAGTGCTTACAGCAACTGGGATTGTACAGGATTTACACCTGATTCCCTTTTAATCTAGGTTGTGACACCGAGAACCAAAATTCAAAACAAAGGTAGTCTTATATCTATCATTTCCATATTAATTTTGTCTTATCTGTAAAACTTTATTAAATTTAATTTGTCTAAAATATTGAATATGAAAACCGTATCTGTACTTTTAATCACACTATTTTTTATTTCTATGGGTTGTACTGCACAAAACAATAACTCTTTGGTTTCTGTATCCTATCGGGATGGAGAGCAAGCATTAAAAGGATTTGCACAAGCGCCAACAGAAAATGCTAATTCAAAAAAAGCAGGAATTCTAATCTTACCAGCATGGATGGGTATGGATGCGCACGCTAAAGAAGTAGCAAACAATTTGTCTAAAATGGGTTTTTATACGTTTATAGCAGATATTTATGGTGAGGGAAATTATCCAAAAAATACTGCAGATGCTGGAAAAAATGCAACTTTTTACAAATCACATATCGACAATTATAGAAAGCGAATTCAATTGGCATTAGAGCAGTTAATAAAATCAGGAGCTAATCCGAAGGAGATTGCGGTGATAGGTTATTGCTTTGGAGGCACAGGAGCTTTGGAGGCTGCACGAGCCAATATGCCTGTGAAAGGTGTGGTTTCTTTTCATGGTGGTTTGGACAGAGATACTACTAAAGCCATAGAGCAAATTAATCCAAAAGTATTGGTTTGCCATGGTGCGGATGATTTTTTTATAAAACAAGAAACGGTTCTTTCTTTTCAGCAAGAAATGCGTGACAGCAAAGCCGACTGGCAAATGATTTATTACGGAGATGCTGTTCATGCATTTACCGATAAAAATGCAGGTAGCGATAAATCAAAAGGCGTGGCTTATAATGAGAAAGCAGACAAACATTCATGGAAAGCCATGCAAGATTTTTTTGAAGATATTTTTAAATGATTTTTAAGTATAAAAGAATTTAAAAATTACTTAAATCTTTTGGGCAATGTTTTAAAAATGCTAACACAGATTTTGCTATTTATTTTCTACAAATTTTACTTCTTTCAAGATAATTAAATTCATAGCATTGGGTTTTAATCCCAAAATATTTTTGTGCGTAAATCTGGTTACTTCATCATAAAACAAAGGAACTACTGGAGCTTCATCAATAATGATTTGTTCCATTTTATTATATAACTCACAAGTTCTTCCTGCATTGGTTTCTTTCATCGCTGCTTCATATAATTTGTCATAATTTTCATTTTTGAAAAAAGTATAATTTGGTGGTGCGCCATTTTTACTATAAAACAAAGCCAAATAATTTTCTGCATCTGGATAATCTCCTATCCAAGAGGCACGGAAAAATTCTACTTCATTTTTACGCATGGCTTCTCGCAAAAAGGAAGCGGGTGTGTTTTCAATTTTACAAACGATGCCAATATTGGCTAATTCATTAGCAATATTCGTAATCAAATCACTATATGTTGGGTTTGAATATAATTTTATTTCTCCAATTCCTTTTCCATTTGGATAGCCTGCTTCTACCAATAATTTTTTTGCCTTTTCTATGTCATACGTGTATCCTTTTACTGCTACATCATCAAAGCAAGGAAGTCCTTTGGGAATCATTCCGCTTTCTGCCGGAACGCCAATTCCATTGCGCAAGTACGTAATCATTTTTTGGCGATTGATAGCGTAATTTATTGCTTGTCTAACTTTCTTGTTTTTCAGCGCTGCATTGGGTTGTTTTGCCATTGAAATACCCAAATATTCTGTATTTAGATACGGCATTTTTTCAAAAATTATTTCATTCTTCCACTCAGGAGCTAATTCTCCGGTAGAAGTGAGTAATTTATCTTTATAAGAAATATCCAAACCCGTCATAAAGTCGAGTTTTCCTTGAGAAAATTGCAAAAACTCAGCTCCTCTATCTGCAATAAAGCTAATGCGCACTCCTTTTAAATAAGGCAATTTATTTCCTGCACTGTCTTTTTCGAAATAATTTTCATTTCTAGTAAGTACCAACACATTGCTTTCATCCCATCTTACTAATTTAAAAGGGCCTGTTCCTACTGGATGTGCTCTAAAATCTTTGCCATAATGTTCTACTATTTCTTTGGGAACTACCGAACAATATTGCAACGTCAGCATGCCTAACATGGGGCGGAAAGGCACTTTTAGGTGAATACGAAAAGTGGTATCATTGATTGCTTCAAAAGGATTGTTTTTGTCAATTTTATCGTTAAAAAGCCAGCCGCCTGTAGATGCCACTGTAGAATCTATTAGGCGATTAAAAGAATAAACAAAATCTTGAGCAATTACTTTTCGTCCTTTTTCATTAGGAAATAATTTATCATCGTGAAAGAACACATCATTTCTTAAAATAAAATCATACGTTCGTCCGTCTTCACTGATTGTCCATCGTTTGGCGATGCAAGGTTCTACTTCTAATTTTTCATTCACCTGTACCAATCCGTTGAACAATTGATGGTCGCACCACATGGTAGCTTGGTCTTTGGAAAATGCAGGATCTAAAGAGGTTAGTCCCGCAGAAATATTCATGCGAAAGACATCCCGTTTAGCTATCATTTGTTGGTTGCAGCGAACGGCAACTAACGTTATAATAGGAATAAGAATAAATAGGTGTTTGAATTTCATCTTATAGTTTCAACAAAAGTAGAATCCAAACAATACATTATATATTGATATTTATCCACATAAGGGATTAACTATAAAAAGAGAAACGTTACAGCGTACTGTAGAATTTACCTAATCGTGCTTCGATGCGTTCTTTTAAGAATCCATCTGCAATAGCTTTTTCGATAAATGGTGTAATAAATTCTTCTGATTCTTTCAATACTACTTTTTCAGTAATATCATTGTCTTTTAAAATTTGTGCAATTGTTTTTTCTCCCGAGTGTGTAAAGAAATGAGATAATACGTGTTCATTTAATTCTGAAACGGGTTCGCTGTGAATGGCTGCTTGTACAGCCTTTTCTATAGAGTCTAAAATAGCGGCTCTATCTTTGTCGGCTAATTTCACGCCTTTAGCAAGGTATTTTACATCTGTATTTTCTAATTTTGACCAAATGTTTCCAGCCATTTTTCTAAGTTGAGCATCGTTCAATTTAGATTTCAATGTTTGCTCACTTTTAGCAATAGATTTTTGAAGATTCTCTGAGATAAATTTTTTGATATTTCTATCAATCGTATCAGAAACGCCTGAAAGTGCTGCTCCTAAAAGTCCTTTGCCTAAATTAAACAAAGAGCCTCCTACTGTTTCATTGCTTGGGCCACTTTGCGCTGCAAACGCTTTAATACCTTCATATAAAGTATCTGCAATCATTTCTCCATAAAAAGGATTATGAACGATGTCTTTGATAATTTTTTCTCTGATTTCTCTTTGTTCGATTACTTTTTCTGCAATATCATCAAAAGATTCTTTATTTAAAAAATCGGCAACGGTATGTTTGCTTTTTAATGCCAGCTTATGAACGGAGTTGGATAATTCCACCAAATATTCTTTTTGGTGTTTAGTCAATTTTCTGTCTTTAATGTTGCGTTCTTGAAATTCTATTATTTTTTCTACGGATGAAACTTCGTTTAGTTTCACGGTATCCAACCATTTCCAAACGGCAGAAACTTCTTCTTTAATACCTGCTTTTAAATGTTTTTTTTCAAATTGTTCTAATTCAAAAGCAACGTGTGCTTCGTATATTTTTTTAATTTCTGCCTTCATTGGTAAAGTTATTTAAAACGAAAGTACTATTTTTTCTGTGTAAAAGAACACGAGTAGAAAATATTATATGAATAAAATAAATTATGCTAAATTATGGAAAACAGTTTGCACATCGTCGTCTTGTTCTAATTTATCAATCAATTCTAAGACGTCATCTGTTTCTGCTTCGTTCAACTCTTTATGGAGAGATGGGATTCGTTGTAACTCTGCGCTCATTGCTTCAATACCTTTATCTTCTAATGCTTTTTGCATAGAGCCAAAATCTGCAAACTTAGTATAAAGCAATAAATGTCCTTCTTCGTCTTTTTCCAAGCTATCCAAACCAGCATCAATTAATTCTAATTCCAATTCATCCGTATCGTGATTGGCTGCATTTATTTTAAAAACACCTTTGCGTTCAAAAATAAAATCGTGCATTCCTTGAGTTCCCATCGAACCGCCGTTTTTATTTAAAATAGCCCGCAAATTAGCCACTGTACGTGTTGGATTATCTGTTGCGGTTTCTATTACAATGGCTGTTGCATGTGGTCCCATCGCCTCATACACTACTTCACTAAAGCCTTTGGTATCCGTTGAGGATGCTCGCTTGATGGCAGCCTCCACTCTATCTTTAGGCATTTGGGCTGCTTTTGCATTTTGTATTGCTCTGCGCAAGTTGGCATTGGTGTCTGGGCTTGGGCCTCCTGCCTTTACGGCAATAGCAATTTCTCTTCCTGCTCTGGTAAAGGCTTTTGCCATTCTGTCCCAACGAGCAAATTTTGCTGCTTTACGATATTCAAACGCGCGTCCCATATTCTATATAAGTTTTTAGTAGTTTACTAATGTATTGCAAAGATAATTATATCTAATTATGAAAAAAAATTTTTGAAGAAAACATTACTATTGTAAATAAAAATGATATTATAATATTTCATTTACCACAAAAAAACTTCCCATAACTAATATCAAATCTTGTGGGTGGGCTTTTGATTTTGCAATACCTAATGCTACTTTTGGATGATTGCATACAATACCATTTAATTGATGTTCTTTTGCTTTTTCAAACAAAGTATTTACGTCCAGTTTTCGTGGCATTTGTGGTTCTGTAAAATAATACATTGCATTTTTAGGCAGCAACTCTAATATATTATTAATATCTTTATCTTTTACTGCACCATAAATAATATGTAGTTGTTGATAGTGTTCTATTTTTAATTGCTCTAAAATTTTCTTTACGCCATCTTCATTATGCCCAACATCTACAATTACTCTTGGGTTGGTTTCCAACAATTGCCATCTACCGAGTAATTGTGTATTTTTCCTTACATTAGAAAATCCTGTTTGTATGGCTTTTTCTTTTACTTCCAATAAATTATATTTCGACAAAGCATGTAATGCTGCTAAAACTGTTTTTATATTTTCTATTTGGTAAGCAGCTTGCAGGTCGCAACAAACATTTTCAGGCTTGCCATCTACCAATGCATCTACAATTAAAAACTTAGGAGTATTTACAGCTTTCCACTGCGAAACTATGTCATCTGCAAAAAGAATGGGAGCGTTTTGTTCGTTTGCTTTTTTTATAAAAACTTCTGCTGTTTCTTTGTCCTTTCTACCAATTACCACAGGTGTTTCAGATTTTATAATTCCTGCTTTTTCAAAAGCAATTTCAGGCAAGGTATTTCCCAATAAATATTGATGATCGTAACTGATATTAGTAATAACGGACAGAACTGGATGAATGACATTGGTCGAATCCAATCTGCCGCCCAAACCTGTTTCAATAATGGCAATATCTACTTTATTTTCAGCAAAATAATCGAATGCCATTGCTACGGTTATCTCAAAAAAAGAAGGTTGAATTTCTTCAATTTTCGCTTGAATTTTTTCAGTAAATTTTATGACATATTTTTCTTCACAAGGTTTTCCATTTATTTTTATTCTTTCTCTAAAATCTAATAAATGCGGCGAAGTATATAAGCCTGTTTTATAACCTGCTTCTTGCAAAATGGATGCTAAAATATGTGCGACAGAACCTTTTCCGTTTGTACCAGCAATATGAATGGTTTTAAATTTTGTTGGAGGATTTTCTAAAAAATCGCATAGTAAAAGTGTATTGGTCAAATCTTTTTTAATAGCGGCGTCACCAATACGGGAAAACATCGGTAATTTATGGAAAAGATATTCCAAAGTTTCTTCGTAATTCATACACAAAGATTTGAGTTAAGGCAATTACTGAACACTAAAATTAAATGTAATAGTTCCAAATTGTTCTTCATCTGCTCCTAAATCAGAACTGAATTTTGCTTTTAATGCGCCTTGTTCTGCTAATTGTATTAAATATGGATCGGTAGTGTTGCTTCCTTTTTGTTGATATTGTGCATATACTACATTGCCATTTTTATCCACTTTGATAGCCACTACTACCCTACCTGTTTTTTGTGAATTATCAAAGACTAAAGGTTTTTGCCTCCAGGTTCTGCCTTTCAGGTCATAACTCATGCCGTTTCCACTTCCGGGTCCATTTCCTTTGGTTCCAGTTCCGGTACCATTCGGATCGCCACCAGGGGTGCCCCATTGTGCTCCTTGATTTCCGCCGGGTTTAGTATTTCCTTGTCCATTGCCATCTCCGCCTCCTGTTGCATTGCCAGTTCCAGTGCCACTTCCTGTTTTTCCTTTAGAAAACACCCCTGCCATTTGGTCGCGGATTTTCTTTTCCTCTGCTTCGCGTGCCAAACGTTCTTGTTCGGCTTTTCTTACCATATCTGCAATTCGTTTTTGTTCTTCTTGTGCTTTTTGTTGGCGAACTTGTTCTTCTTTTTGCATTTTGGCTATAGCTACGGCTTGTGCATCTTCGGCGGTAATGGTATTCGTTGGAGTTGATTTTACTGGGGTTGTAACTGTTTTAACGGGTGTTGGAGTGGGAGGTGATGGTGGTATTGGAGTGGACGGTGCTGTTGAGGGTGATGGTGTCGAAGTATTATTTCCACCAGCTTCTCGTAAATTATCGTCGCCTAAACCATCTTCATTGTCTCCAAAATCAATCATTACACCAGAAATTGCATCGTCGATTATCGTATTATGTAATTTTATAAATAAAAGAGTAAGTAGCAATAACGCTAAAACTACCGTAGTGATGATAAACGATTGTCTATCTGATTTTTGTTGTTGTATTTGGACTGCTTGCAGCATGTTAAGTCTTTAAAATAGCTATTTTAGATGGTAAAAATAAGATTTGAATCTTAATTCATTGCAAAAAAATACTCACTACTGTTATTAAACTCAAAATTTGTTCCAATATTGTATTAGAAGAAATTTGCTACCAGCACTTTATCTATTTTATCTATTAATTCAACAGAATCTAAGGCTTCTTTTTCCAAAATAAATTTATCTACAAGTTTATTGGGTACTTCTTCGATATGATTGAAGATAACTTCTACATTTTGTGGTGGATTTTTCCATATTACTGAGGAGGATTTTTCTTCGCTACCTATCAACGTATCCAAAACGGATTGTGGGAAATATTTTTTATTTAATAATTTTCGGCTATCTGCTAATACATAAACAGGAATTTTATAAAAATTTGCTGCCGCTGCTATAATGTGTGCTCCAGTTTTTACAATAAATGTTTCATGCATAATAATTTCACAACCTAACAGTACTACGTCAATTTCAGGTAAAAACTTTCCCACCCCTGCGTCATCAATTACTTTTACATCTACACCTTTGGAGGCTAAAATAGCAGCTTGTTCTTTTCCGAATTTATCTTGATGTGAAATGAGTTGTATGACATTAAATTTTTTATGGTTGACCAATAATAAATCTATCAATGATTGAACATTTATATCATTGCCATGTAATAAAATCGTTTTATTTACAAAATTATAATTTTGATAAGCTATTTCAGCTGTTTTGCGATCTACATTTTTCCATCTTTCATGAAATACTTCCAATAATTCTTTAATAACGATAGGTTGCCCTTCGGGGTCTATTTTTAACAAAAAATGATTGATATAGTGGTTGATAGACGTGATATTAGGTTTTTCTGTGATAACTGTTTTTAAACCTTTCAACATATCTCTAACGGAATTGGAAACCTTATTATCCGAAATCAGTTGAATAAGATTATTGACCGTTTTGGTCGCATTGTGCAAAGCTTTGGCGCTTTCTACAATTGGATTATCTGTTAATTTTTTTAAAATACTCATGATGTTTTCCACTTAATATTACAACCTAAACTTGGTATTTGTTTATCACTTACTGGAATTCCAGCAAGTATATTTTCTAAAACTGTTCGAATATCTTTTCCATCTGAAATGCTATCATTTTTTGGACGTGAATCATCTAATTGTCCTCTATAAATGCATAATAAATCTTTGTCAAAAATACTGAAATCGGGCGTACATGCTGCATGATATGCTTTTGCTATTTCTTGTGTTTCATCGTATAAATATGGAAACGGATACTTTTCTTCTCTTGCTGTTTCTTTCATCAAAATGGGTGCATCTTGCGGATAATTTTCTACATCGTTGGAGCTGATGGCAACAAAGGCAATGCCTTTAGTTAAGTAATCATTTGCCAAGCTAACTAATTGTTTATTTACATGTTTTACATAAGGACAATGATTGCAAATAAACATAACGACAGTGGCATTTTCACCTTTTAAAGATTGAAGAGAAAGAATATTATCAGATATAGTATCTAATAATGAAAAATCGGGTGCTTTAAATCCGAGCGGTATTCGTGTTGTTTCTGTTGCTGCCATTGCATAAAATTATTGTACGCAAATTAATAATTATTTTTGGTAAAACATTTTTACAAAAGATTCATTTTATATAGGATAGATTTTAAAAAAATTATGTTACAAATATTAAGTTAATATTTTAAAAGAATGGTATGAAGATTATATATTGTTATGATGCTTATTGTGGATGGTGTTATGGATTTAGCAGTGTGATGAAAAAAATTTATGAAGATTATAGAGATAAATTTCAGTTTGAAGTATTAAGTGGTGGGATGATGTTAGAAGTACCTCCACAAAGAATTATCAGCATGGCATCTTATATTCAAAATGCATATAAAAATGTGGAAGAAAGAACCGGAGTTAAATTTGGAGATGGATTTTTACAACACATTTTCCATCCGGAAGAAAGTAATTTGGTGCTTAACTCAGAAAAATCGGCTATTGCACTTTGTGTTCTTAAAGAGTATTATCCTGAGAAGGCTATAGAAATGGCATCCGATATTCAGCATGCTATTAATTATGATGGGAAGGACATTACAAAAGAGGATGCATATTTATCTATTGTAGAAAAATATGGTATTTCTAAAAAAGATTTTATAGAAAAATTAAACAATGAAGAATTTAGAGAGAAAGCCTATTATGAATTTCAGTTGGTAAAGCAATTAAACGTAAGTAGTTTTCCTCAAGTTTTAGTGCAAGTTTCGGATACTAATTTCTATTTAATTGCAAAAGGATATACGGAATATGATGAATTAAAAGGTAGAATAGAGAGTGTTTTGTCTCAAATAAACGATTCGTCATTTACCCAAAAAAATATGGAATAAATCAGTGTCAATCAATAGAATTTTTGCCTGTTAATTTCAATAACAATCTACATCTATCGCTACTCTTAGTTGTTTAAAGGATTGAAACTGATAAAGTCCATTGATGGCTTGTTGAATATCAAATTTTACAATATGTAATTCTTTATAGTTGCGAGGAATTTTGATAAGAATATCTCGTAAATAATAATTGTTGATTTTTTGAATAATTGGTGCATTGGGACCAATTATCCATCCAGTATATTTGGCTTGTAGATAGGTGGCAATTTTATCGGCAGCTTCGATAGTGGTTTTTATATCTTTGTGTTTGAGTGTTAGTTGAATTAATCTCGAAAACGGTGGATAGTGAAATTGACTGCGTTCTTGCAATTGTGCTTGATAAAAATCGTCGTAATTTTTTTCTAAAATAAAATCAACAATGGCATGTTGTATGTTCCCTATTTGAATGGCTACTTTTCCTCTTTTTTCTCTTCGTCCTGCTCTTCCGCTTACTTGTAATAATAATTGATAAGCGCGTTCCATGGCTCTAAAATCTGGAAAAAACAATAAAGCGTCTGCATTCAACACGCACACCAAACTCACTCGATTAAAATCCAAGCCTTTTGTTACCATTTGTGTACCTACTAAAATATCATATTCACCGTCTTCAAAAGCTTCTATTATTTTATTATGTCCATATTTGGATTTCACAGTATCATAATCCATTCTGGTAACACGAGCCAGTGGAAACATTGTTTTTATATCTTCTTCAATTCGTTCTGTTCCTAATCCTTTTTGTTGTAAATCTAAAGAGCCGCAAGCTTCGCAGCTATGCATAATAAGCTGCGTATAACCACAATAATGGCATTTCAAATTGTTGGTATATTTATGATATGTCAAACTAACGTCGCAATTTTTGCATTGTGGAATCCAGTTGCAGCTACTGCATGCTAAATAGGGCGCATACCCTCTCCTATTTTGAAATATAATAATCTGTTCATTTTTGTTTAATGCTGCTTGAATTTCATCTCGCAATAAGAATGAAATACCCGAATTGATTTGCTTTTTTTTATTGGCCTCTATAAGGCTAATGAATTCTATTTCTGGAGTTTTTACATCGCCGTAGCGCGACATTAATTTTACTAATCCATATTTTCCGGCGTGAGCATTGGCGTAGCTTTCAATACTTGGCGTTGCAGAACCTAATAATACTTTTGCTTTATGTTGTTTGGCTAAATAAATAGCTGTATCTCGACATTGATAGCGTGGAGCTGGTTCAAATTGTTTGTAAGAAATATCGTGTTCTTCATCCACAACAATTAATCCTAAACTATGAAATGGGAGTAATACTGCGGAGCGTGCCCCTACAATAATTTGTGCTTCATTTTTTAATACTTTATTCCAAATTTCTACTCGTTCGGCATTATTAAATTTGGAATGATATACAAAAATATTTCCTAATAATTTTTCTAACCGTTGCACTAATTGTGCTGTTAATGCAATTTCAGGAAGCAAAAACAACACTTGTTTTTTATTAGCCAATTGTTCTTTTATCAAATCAACATAGACCATGGTTTTTCCGCTCGAGGTAATACCGTGCAACAGGACTACTTCTTTTTCGATGAAATAATTTTTAATTTCTTTTAATGCAATTTCTTGCTCATTGGATAGAATAAAATTATTCAATTGTTCCATTTCTTTCGCAGAAATTCGGTCAATAATCCTTTCTTCTAAAAAAAAAATTTCTTTTTCTATTAATGATTTTAAAACTGCGGCAGAAACACCTGATTTCTTTAATA
>JBDKHK010000001.1:0-5606 GCA_039797705.1 Bacteroidota bacterium | reverse complement strand
AAGAATCTATTTAGTAGAACTATTCAGGATGAATATAAGGGAATACTTTATTCGATTTAGTGAGTTTAAAAGTATCCCTCCCAGCAATACCATTAGTTATTAAAATTCATTAAATCTGCTTTCATATTCATTAATGTGCACATTCAATTTTGCTAATTCTTTTTCGGCTGCCTTTTTATTAAATTTTAAAGGGTTAAATTTCAGACCCACCCATTCCCATGAACTTTCAAATTCTTCATGTTTGGGATTTTTTAATATTTCTTTTAATTCGGAATAACCATGTACCCCCATACAATCCTCTGGAGGACACGCATTTTCGCCAGAAATTATTATTGGCAGCACAATATTTAATGGGTCATGATTTATTTCAATAAGTTCCAATTGATGTACCCAGCCATCACCAAAATCATATTCATACTGACCTTTTTTACCTTTATGCGTAAATACATTTTCCACCATCACAGTTTTACAATCTGTAAAGAACCCTAGCTCATCATCAACCAATCGCTTATCCGAAAATTTATTATTATCAATAATAAACTCATACAAGTGGTAATTTTTCCATCCCATAACATCTTGAATAATTTGATGTAGTAGGTACATAGAAATTTCCGATGATACCTTAAAAGTTCGTGTAACCAATGGACTTGTTTTATTTAAATCAATTCTAAAAGTATAGGTTGGCACATTGTTTGGTTTGTATCACAAATTAATAAAAATTGATTAATTCAGTACTAATTCCGACAAAAGGATGCCACTAGATTAGATGGATGTTGATTTGGAGAGTCTCCAGTTTTGTGGGAGTAGTTCCTCTATTTTATTAATGTGGTGGTCGTTGATTCTGTCTAACACATCGCAGAACCAATCATAGGGATTGATGTTATAATTTTTACAGGTAGCAAGCAGACTGTAAAACATGGCGGCCCTTTGTGCAGCTACATGATTGCCTGCAAATAAATAATTCTTTCTACCTAGTGCCACAGGTCTTATGCTATTCTCCACGGGGTTATTATCAATATTAAGTAGTGCAGTGTCTGCATACACACTTAACCTATCCCATCTTTGTAAATTATAATGCAGGGCCTTACCAATAATACTATTAGGCAGGACTTCACTATAGGCTTGTATCATCCAGACTTTTAATGCAGCAAGAATTGGTTTTGCATTTTGTATGCGGTAGTTTTTCTTGGCTTCGCCAGTGAGTGTATTATCTTGTATATATCGCTCTATGACATATAGCTTTTGCATCTCGCTTAATGCATGCTCTGAGCGCAGCTTATCATTAGGGAGTGCTTCTACAAACTTACGCCTAGCATGTGCCATACAGTGTATGAGTACAATACCCTCCTTTTTATCAAACAATTCATATGCTTGGTAGCCGTCTGTTTGTAGGTAACCACTAAAATATTTAAGCATCTCACGAGGGCCCTCTCTTCCTCTGCCTTTTTGGTACTCAAAAAGTACAAGTTTGTTGATACTGGACTGATATACCCAATAATAACCCTGATGGGTACTGCCTTTTTTATCACTATCCATCACTTTTATAGTGGTCTCATCGGCGTGTAGGTAATTGCTATTTAATACCAGCTCCTTATGTTTATCATAGAGTGGGCTAAGGTAATAGCCTGCTGCGTTAATCCAGTTATTAATGCTGCTATTACTAAGGGTTAACCCCAACCTTGCAAACATTTTAATTTGCCTGTCTAGTGGCAGATGATCCACATATTTGCTTACCAATAACTGTGCGGGGATAGTTATATCTACCTTGCTTCTCTCAAAACCTCTCGCTGCTGCTCCTTCCTGATGTATGATACCTGTTGTTAGGTCCTGGTATTTAGTGCGTATAATTCTTTTAACAAATAGTTCAGCTGGTGTATAGGATAATACTTCCGTTATATCTTCTCCTATCTTTTTTGCAAATGAGATATCAATAGCTGATGGGTTGATAATAATCTCTTCTCTTCTTAGTCCTTCAGGAAAACTGTTTCTTCCTTGGTGCTTACTGACTTGTTTTTTAGCAATCGTTTTCTCATAACTAATTACTTTAACCTGTGCAGGGGTTAGCTCCTCTATAACGGGTACATCAAATAAAGTGGGTGCATCTTCATTTTTATTAGATACCACAAAACGCTCTGGCTTCTTACCCGACAGCATTCCTCTGAGTTGCTTTAACTCATACTCTAATGCCTCAATCTTTGATTGTGATTTTTCTAATGAAGCAGCAAATTGCCTAGCTTGTAAAGCCTCGGTCTCATAGGCCTCTTTGTAGTTAATATCTTCGCTTTTTTGCTCCATTATTGATGCTGTAAAACTCGCACCTGTATTGCATTATAGCAAATATTTTGACCACTTTATTTACACACAAAACATCCTTAAAATGAGTGTATAAAGCCACCCTTATTTTGCTAAATAAAAAACCAACAAACAATAATGTGCATAACTCACTGTGTATTTTGTTTTAATGAAAATCGCTTCTTTTTTTTTACCGAAGAGAGTACAATACCCTGAAGGATTAATTGTAGTTGTACCACATCAATGCTTGCTGATTGTTTGTCTTTATTCATTATAGGAAGTTCATACACACCTTTTTCTAGTCGCTTATAATAAATAGCTAGACCATCGCCATCCCAACTGAGTAGTTTTATTTGATTGTGTTTTTTGTTTACAAAAATATATACACCGCCATCTACTACATTTTGTTCCATAAACCCCTGCACCATGCCACACAATCCATCAAAACTCTTACGCATGTCAGCATAACCATTGTACCAATAATATTTTACGCTACTACTTAACTGTAACATTAGTAGCTTAATAATTGTTTTACAAAATGCACCGTGCTATTATTTAATGGTAGCTTAACTTGTATACCAGCTGGTGATACAATAATAATCTCTTCGTTTATGCTTGGCTCTAAAGGAACAAAACTAGCATCCTGCTTTATTGTCGCTCTACTAAACCAATAAGAAAATAAATGATACTTAATCCCTCGCTGTCTACAATACTCCTTCTTGCTTAATCCACTCTCTTGCCAGTCCTGTAAATGCTGCTCAATTTTTTCCATTGTAAATTTTTCGTTTTGCATAATTATATTTTTATACAAAACTCTTGCTATTTATTTAGCTACACAATATGGTATTGGTGGGAGGGATACATTTGGTCGTACTTTCTTCTTTTCCCTTCTGTGTCGAATAGTCTGGATGTCCAGAATGGGACTACATCTCTGTATTCAATTTTTTTGGTTCCTGCGGCAATTTGGTCGAACCATTCTTTTTTGATGATGATTTTGAGGGTGAGCATGGTGGGGTTTAAGTGGATTATAGCCGCTGTTTGTTTATAATGCGTTATATTTTTTGGTCCTTTCATATGTCCTTGAATACACTGGCTGCATTTGTAGCCTGCAATTAAGGTAGAGTGAGTGTAACCTATTTATAGAGAAGAGGTTTAGGGGGATTGAGGCTGCGGGGTGTCTACTTATATATTTTGTAAATCTTGATCTAGAATGAGTTTTTAGTAAAACTTTTTGCATAAATTATTTTCAATTTGAGTTCTTCACTATAGTCGTCTTCGTAAATTATCGAATTTATAATTTCAAAAAGTAAATCTTTATCAATTCTATTATCCGCAACGTCCACTGCAACGTTTTCCATTTCGGCTATAAACCTCTCTACTCTGAATGAACAATTGTTAATTTCCAAAAAATATGCAGATAATACAATTGAAGCTCTTTTATTACCGTCTTGGAAGCTATGATTTTTGTTTATTGAAAAAAATAAGTGTGTAAGTTTATGTTCCAATTCTGGGTAATAAAAATCATTTTGAACATGTTCAATAACGCTCTCTAATAAGCCAACATTTAAAATTCCTAAAGCCCCACCTGATCGATTAATTATTTCGTCATGCACTGTTATAGCATGAGCGGTATCAAAATATGTAAATGCCATCCTATCTGTCTTTTAATCTTTTAAATACATCTAATAGATCAGGATTTTCTATAACTCTTTGTAACAGGTCCTTACTTTTGTCACCTAAAAATTTGTCGTAGTCCTCAGCGCTTAATGAATTAATGTATGGCTTTAATCTTTCATGAATAATATTTCTCAATCCATAGTCACGACTTGCCATTTTACTTCTAGCATCTTCAATTTGTGGCATCCAAAATCGTTGTTTTGAAAACTCGTCAATCAGTGTATCTAATTCAATTGGTTGAAGTTTTCTGTTTAATTTTTCAAACTTTAACTTCATTGAGTCTGCTATTCCTACTTCAAATGAAGCAATCAGCCTGAGAACTTCAGAATACAATGTGTCCCTCATATTTTCCTTTTCTTTTAACTTCAGTATTACTTTATATTCAGAGGCTTTTTCAAGAAAAATAGCTTTATAAATAGCATCAGTATAAACAGCATATTTATAGTTTCCCATTTCTAAGTATTTATTTAATGCTTCTGTAAACTCCTTTCTATAAACAGGTTCACGTGCCATTGCAATTAAAAAATCTTCTTCACGCTGGTTTATAAACTTTGTTGAACCACCTAATTTTTGATTAAGAGTGTCTATTACTATATCTAATATTTTACTTCTTAATGCTTTAGCCTTTTCACTTTCGGTTAAGATCATGCCTAAATTTAAAAATGAACGAAAATTGAAAATTCCAAGTTGAGGAGCTTTAGCTCCTTCTTGCAACATCCATCCAAATTCTTCTTTAAATTCTTTAAGCTCTTTACCTTTTAAGTTTACGTAGCCATTATGTTTTAATTCATCTTCGTTTTGAGATAGGTATCTATCAATTGTCGAATTGTCTATTCCATAAAAGTCTATAATTTGTTGTCGCGTATATCTATACTCACCTTTGAAAAGCATACCCGTAACCCCTAAGTATGTTTGTATATTCTCTACTGCAATTTTATTATTAAGAATATTTTGTCGGTCAATCGCCGATATTGTTAAATCTTTCATATTTCCAAATTTTGTTGATAAGTATTTTTTGTTTACCTCATAAATAAGGGAAACATTTTATAAATAGCTGTATATCAATGCATTAAGTGGTCTTAAAATTTTCATCATGTTTTGTGTGGATATTTCGCTAAAAGTTTGCCGGTCTGTCGAAGATAGCCTCCGCTAGGGTTACTTCTATAACGCTACATGAAGATAGTATTCTTTATATAAATTTATTGTCTGCTTTAGATTCTGTTAATCTATACCCTAAATTTGTCTGCGATGGAAAATGGTTAACTTATCCTCGCATGTGGTGATGAGTCTTCTTGCGTCTTTGTTATAGCCGTTGATGAATTCTATTCGGTCGTACTTTCTTCTTTTACCTTCTGTATCGAATAGTCTGGATGTCCAGAATTGGACTACATCTCTATATTCGCTTTTTTGTGGGTATGGGGGAGTAGAGCCGCCGCGTTAGATAACGTTTATTCTTTTTTATATCCCCCACAATTGCTCCCCATGGTAATAAAACACTCCATTTTTGATTGCTTCGGGAATATTGGTCTTTGTGTGTAAGGCCTTTTCTGTTAGGTTAGATTGATAGGTGTCGTCTATTTCATTGTATATATCGAATCGTTTGGTTTGTTCATCGTAATGGATTTCTTTTGATGATC